>JBBRHK010000076.1:0-9782 GCA_038222815.1 Chitinophagales bacterium | reverse complement strand
CCTATCTGACCATACATATCTTCAATAAACCCCCTTATCTCTATAGCGCTCATATCTTTATTTTGATAAAGCCGCTGGTGTATAAGTGCTATCGCTGCTACTCTGTTTTGGCTTTCTTGCATAATAGCTTTTGCCTCAAAGTTGCTAGTGCTATTAGCTTGCATGTCTAGCAGGCCAGCTACTACAGCCAGATTGTTTTTTACACGATGATGTATTTCTTTTAGCAATACTTCTTTCTGTTGAAGTGAGGTATTTAATTCTGAGGTCCTTTGGGCTACTGTTTTTTCTAAAGCTTCTTTATCTTTTGCCAGTTGTAAAGTACGATACTTAAAAATTAGAAATATAAGACCTAGGAATGCGATACTAACTAATACTAAAAACCAAGTTTTTTTTATAAGAGGTGTTATGACTGTAATTGGAATAATGAGCTCCTTGTTACTCCAAGAATCTTGATTATTTCTTCCTTTAATTTTTAGAGTATAGTTGCCGTAAGGCAATCCTGCTACTCTGATAGATGATTCTTTTATGTAAATCCAATCTTTATCGATTCCTTCTATCATATAGGCATACTTCGTAACCCCATCATTGTAATCTTGTAATTGAAATTCTAGTGTGAAAAAATCATCACCTGGTTTTACAAAGATTTTTTTGGCTTGTAGCAAGGAGTCCGTTTTCTCTAGAAGTTGATTGGTGCTTTTATCAAATTGAAAAAATGAAACAATGTTCAATTGGGGATTGTTGGCTATTGTGTCTTCGAGCAAATCTTTTGGACGAAAGACATTGACACCATCTAATCCACCAAACAACATTTCACCATTATACCCCTTTAAAAAACTATTTCTGTTGAACTCATTGTTAGAAAGGCCATCGGCAGTACTATAAATTTTTATTTTTTTTGTGCTGGGTTGAAACCGGTTCAATCCATTATCACTACTAATCCACAAGAAACCGTAATCGTCTTCCAGAATAGCATAAAGAGTATTAGTGCTTAGTCCACTTTCTGTGTTAAAAATGGTAAATGTATTTTTTATTCTATTCCACTTTATTAATCCTAACTCTGCTGTTGCCAGCCAGAAAGTACCCTGTTTGTCTTCATATATAGCATTGATGTTACTTGTTGGCAGTCGATATTTCGACTCTTTAGTTTCAGCATTATAAAAAGCTTCAACACAATTATTGTTGTTCAACTGAAAAAGACCGGCACTGCCAACTGCCCACAATTTACCATCTCTGCTGTAATAAAATTGTTGTATCCAGTTGTCTGGCAGGGATTTCCCGTCGCAGAAAGTCACGCTCCTAAAAGTATCTTCACCGTTATTCCTGATAGCCATTTTATAATAGGCCCCAAGTAGTTGTGCTTTATTTTTAGTTTTAATTCCTAACCAAATTGGGATATCGACTTCATTAATTATTTTACTTTTTTTCGATATTACATCGTATAGGTAGTCTGTTCTTTTGTAATAGGACAACAATTTTTCTCCATCAAAATATGCTCCATCGGTACCAAAACCTTGGGTAATTGTTTCTACATTCCACGACTTATTCTCTTTCCTTTTTGCTTGGAAGGAACCGCCCCAAGAATTTATAAAATAGCCATTTTGATTGTCCAGAATAATATTTCTAGTTTGATAATGGTTTTTAGAAGGGTAAACAAAATTGTCACTGCTTAGCAAGTGTTCAAATTTGTTCTTGGTAAGCTTCACTTTATACACGCCATTAGTAGTGCATATCCAATGCTGTTTATCACTACTTGTAAAATGTCCAAAAATTCTAAGATTAAACTCTTTAGGCCAATCCTCTGGAGTCAATAGCTTTATAATTTTGCCGCTTTGCAGCAGATGAATATCCTGACCATTAATTTGAATAATGGCTGTAGCTGAGTGCACGTCATAAAAACTGTAGAAAAGTTCTATTTTTTGTTTACTATCAAGGATTTTCCTGATTTTACTGTTTTGATTTTTATTTTGAGAATCGGGAAGTGTAATACTTAAAAACTCACTTTGCTGTGATATGGAATTAGTGATATTTATTAGATTATCATTTTCATCAAGGAAGAACGGATTTTTAAAATCACTGCCATCCTCATAAGTAATGGGAATGAAGTTTTTGTCACCAAGTATATTTAGTACGGTTTTGTCACTTTCCTTTACAATAATTTTATTTCCTCTAAAAATCAGAGAAGGGTAACTATATACTTGTATATCTAATTGAGTCTCAAATCCCGTGTTTTTCCTGTAAGTGTAACTTTTATACAAATTTGCCTGCCAAGGTAAGCCATCTCTCGTTCTTATTAAGAGGAGCAATTGATGTTTTTCATTACTGTAGATAAATCCGATTTTCTTTTCATCGAATGGGAGGCTCTTTCCAAATTTTTGGGTGATTGATTTTATCTCATTCGTTTTTAAATTTAGAATATCTACTTTGCCTCCAGTGGGAAATGGATTTCCACCATCTAGACCGTAAATTATCCATAATTGCTCTTCTTGATCTTCAAATATTGCTGAGACTACATTGTCTTGCAAGCCACTTTTTTCTTTGGTGAATGTTTTGAAATTCTTGCCGTCATATCGCTGAAGACCTTGTGATGTTCCTATCCAAATGTAGCCGCGGCTGTCTTGTATTCCGCAATTTGCTTGCTTTCCAGCGAGCCCTTGTTCTATACCTATTTGACTGTAGGAGATAATATAGTGAGCAGAGTCGTTAGCCAAACAATAAGGGCCACTTAAAAGAAGGACAATAATGGTAAGGAAGTAATTTAAATTTTTTTGTGTCATTCTTGCAATAAAGTTCAATAGCTGATAAAGTTGATTTTGTTTAAAATTATCGTTTTTTGTTTATGGGAATAGTTTAGTTTAGGTTATTGAAACTTATTTTTTTTAACCCTAGGTTAGCAATCGGCAATTGTTCCAAGGTAAAAATCTAGTAGTGTAAATTTAAATAAATGTGCTGAACAGCTACTAGGTGCATATGAACAACTGTAATTAGGTTCTCTTAGATGGAAATCGTAAATAGTTAGAACTTTAATAGATTTTAAAGATGAAGTTTTTCAACAAAAAAAGCCACCTCGAATTAGTTGAGATGGCTTTAGAATTTTTCCAAATACGATTATCTTATAAATAATAATTCTCTGTACTTTGGTAAAGTCCAAAGGCTATCATCTACCATTAGTTCTAGCTTATCTGCGTGGTAACGAATTATGTCAAAATAATTTCCTTTTACATCTTCGCAGTAGGCTACAGCTTTTGCTCTTATGTGTTCTAATTCATTCGCTTTTTTTCTTGCTAATATCATTTTCTCTACATTATCGCTTAGCTCATTGATGTGTTCGCTTATTTTTTCTAAAATCTGTAACTGATTAGCGTAAGATTTTTTATTTAACCCTGCTTCTTTTAATCCAGCAATGTTTTGACTAAGTATGTTTTGGTATTTTAAAGCTGCAGGAATAATATATGTGCTAGCGAGATCACCTTTGATTCTAGCTTCTATTTGTACTTTTTTAATATACTCCTCTAACATTATTTCGTGTCTAGCTTCTATCTCTGCCTCGTCATAGATATCATTATTTCTGAAGAGCGCTTTTGATTTTTCTGTTACAAAAGCATCCAGAGCAGCTGGTGTAGTTTTTATATTAGCCAATCCTCTTTTTGCCGCTTCCACAGCCCATTCTTCGCTATAACCATCGCCTTCAAATAGAGTAGGCTTTGCTTCCACAATATATTTTTGTAATACTTGCATTATAGCAACCTCTTTCTTATCACCTTTCTCAATTAAAGTATCTACTTCAATTTTAAAATTCTTTAGAGTTTCTGCCATTATTGTATTGATAGTCGTCATTGCACCTGCGCAATTTGCAGATGAACCTACGGCTCTAAATTCAAATTTATTTCCTGTAAATGCAAATGGAGATGTTCTGTTTCTGTCTGTATTATCAAGCATCAACTCAGGGATACTTTTATGAATATCCATCTTCAATAAAGCTTCATCAGTCTCATCAAACTTGCCATCTACTCGTTTCTCTACCTCATCTAATACTTTAGTCAAATACTTTCCTATAAAAATAGAAATGATAGCAGGCGGTGCTTCGTTTGCTCCAAGTCTATGATCATTACCAGCACTTGCAATTGTTGCTCTTAGTAAGTCTGCATAATCGTGTACTGCTTTTATAATATTTACAAAGAAGGTAAGGAACATCAAGTTTGTCTTTGGCGTTTTTCCTGGGGCTAATAAATTTACTCCAGTATCTGTGCTCAAGCTCCAGTTGTTATGCTTCCCACTTCCATTGATGCCGGCAAAAGGTTTTTCGTGTAGAAGCACTTTTAGGTTGTGACGTTTTGCAACTCTTGTCATTACATCCATCAATAATGTGTTATGATCTACCGCTACACTTGCTTCTTCAAAAATAGGTGCACATTCAAATTGGCAAGGTGCTACCTCATTATGCCTTGTGCGTAATGGAATACCAAGCTTATAACTTTCTTGCTCAAAGTCTCTCATAAATGCATAGACTCTCTCTGGAATGGCTCCAAAGTAATGATCATCTAGTTGCTGACCTTTTGCAGGTGCGTGACCTACAACCGTTCTTCCGCAAAGGACTAAGTCTGGTCTAGCATTAGCTAGTCCTGCATCTACCACAAAATATTCTTGCTCCCAGCCAAGCGTTGCAGTTACTTTATTTATGTTCTTATCAAAATATTGACACACATCTACCGCGGCTTTATCTATCGCAACCAATGCTTTTATTAATGGTGTCTTAGTGTCCAGAGATTCTCCTGTGTAGGAAACGAAAATGGTAGGAATACATAATGTTTTACCTCCGCCTATTTCTATGATGAATGCCGGAGAATTTGGATCCCAAGCGGTATAACCTCTGGCTTCAAAAGTCGCTCTTAGGCCGCCGTTCGGAAAGCTGCTCGCATCTGGCTCTTGCTGTATTAGTGCACCTCCTTCAAATTCTTCTATAGGAGTACCATCGCCTTTTAATGTAAAAAATGAATCGTGCTTTTCTGCACTCAACCCTGTAAGTGGCTGAAACCAGTGTGTGAAGTGTGTAACGCCTTTCGCTTCTGACCAAGCTCGTAAACCACTAGCAATTTGATTGCCCATATTGCGATCTATCTTAGTGCCGTTTTTACTACTTGCTAGGAGACTTTTGTAAGCCTCATCGCTTAAGAATTTTCTAGCAGTCTGTAACGTAAATACATTCTCTGCAAATTCTCCAGTAATTGGGAATTTATTTGGGACGTCTACAGGTTGGCTTACTTCGGATAGTCGTTTCAGCGCATCTTGGCGTAAATTCATAAAATTGGTTTATTTTTTTGCAAAAAAAGCCAAAATATTCTTATGAATCAAATAAAATATACAGATTGAGGATAAAAACTACTTAAATGTTCAAATAAATTTTATATATTTTTATTTTTAATGTGTAAATATACTTGTTCTAAGAAAGGCAAAAGAAATAAAGGAAGGAAGATTGCCCTATATCTTATTATAGCACCGGCATTTGGCACAATAAGTCCTATAATAAGAAAGGAAGCTAAAGAGATGGTCCAGTAAAACATAGCCAGCGGCATATTAATTTTGTATTTTTGGGTAATAAAAAGATAGGTTCCAAATAATATTACTAGTAGGTAGATTGAAATTTCTACACTCCAAAATATTAATATGGGATTAGGTGAAAGCAGTTGTAGAGGGCTCATAGATACATTCCAAATGGCCTCTGGCAGGTTAGCAAATACTGAACTAAGATTGTTATCAAGTGGAGTAATTCCTAGGTCACTTCCACCTTTACTCAGTGCTAAGTATTGTCCTTGACGGGTAGTTAAAACTGTACTTAAGTTTTTATTGGGTGATAGATATTGGCTCGCTAATACTAGGCAAGCTAGCGAAGCGAATACGAGAATAGAGACTTTAGTTAGGCTATTATTTTTGCTCCACATATATATAAGGGCAGCAGGAATAAAGCAAACTACAATATAATTACGCATAGAGAACAGTAGTAGTATAGAAAGGAGTAAGTACACTACATTTTTAGGTTTCCAACCATTCGAGAGCCTAGAGAGTTGAAAAATACTCGTCGCCATTGCAAAAAACACGATTGTGTCTTTATGAATAGCTGCTGTGAAGCCTACACAACTTATCAGAAAAAAAGAACAAATTAATGTTGCCGGCTTTGAATAGCCGTAATTAACACCTACTCTATAAAGCGCTACAGAAGCCAGGAATCCAAGAAGAGAAAACAAGACTGCATTCAAGTAAAAGTTACCTTGTGTAAATAAATTAAAAATGGCTAGGGTCTTCGCCATTATATTTCCGGCTAAGTCATCCCAAAAGGATTTTTCTGCACTAAATAGCTGTCCTAACTCTGGATTGTTATTTTGGCCAAAATCAGTAAGAAATAAGGTGGGATTCGTCTTTAAGATTTCAAATTCCTGTATCCCTAAATTATTATTGAATGAATAGTCACCTGCCAGGTTATTGTCTTTTACCAGCATTGCAAAAACTATAGCGACAGCAATCTTAAGTGCGATTAATAGTATGATTTCCTTCTTTGCTAGTCTAGTTTTTCTTACAAAGGGAAGCCTGTAAATAGACCAACACATCACGGCACAAAATCCAATTCCAATACTAAGTACTAACAAGTTGAATAAATTTGTGCGAAAGTTAGTAAAAATTAATGCTATTACCCTGCGAAGGGGTTTGTACATTTGCGGCGGATGTCAGTTTGCAGTTTGCAATTAGCAGTTGGCAGTTGGCAGTTGGCAGTTGGCAGTTGGCAGTTGCGAATTTTCAAATTGGAAAATGCAAGTTACAAACCATAGCAGCAAACAAAACATAGAATTTAATCAAACTCTTGCCCTGTCTAAATACTAAATACTCTATACTAAATACTACATACTAAAAATGGCTGAAATAAACGTAGAAACTGCAAAAAAACTTCGCCTCACAGAAGATGAATTTAATGAGATCATAAAAATCTTAGGTCGCACGCCAAACTTTACAGAGTTATGTGCCTTTAGTGGTATGTGGAGTGAGCACTGTAGTTATAAAAATAGTATCAAGCTGCTCAAAACTTTACCAAGAGATGGAGCCAAAATGCTGGTAAAAGCAGGTGAAGAAAATGCTGGCCTAATGGATATCGGTGATGGAATGGGTGTTGTATTTAAGATAGAATCACATAATCATCCTTCTGCACTAGAGCCTTTTCAAGGAGCGGCAACGGGAGTAGGAGGTATTAATAGAGATATTTTTACAATGGGTGCAAGACCAATTGCTTCGCTAAATTCTTTGAGGTTCGGACTTTTAGATCATCCCAAAACGCAACATTTATTAGCAGGAGTTGTACACGGCATTGGTCATTACGGCAATTGCTTTGGTGTACCTACTGTTGGCGGTGAAATATATTTTGAAGATTGCTACCATACAAATCCTCTCGTAAATGCGATGAGTGTGGGTATTATGACGAGTAGTGATATGGTGAGCGCCACTGCAGAAGGAAAAGGTAATCCTGTTTTCTTTGTAGGAAGTGCTACAGGTAAAGATGGGATTGGCGGTGCATCATTTGCCAGTGCAGAAATTACAGCTGATAGTGCAGAGGAATTACCGGCAGTACAAGTTGGTGATCCTTTCCAGGAAAAGAAATTGTTGGAAGCTTGCCTTGAAGTTATAAAAACGGATGCTGTTGTAGGGATGCAGGATATGGGTGCGGCAGGAATTATATGTAGTACTGCAGAGATGAGTGCTAAGGGAAAATCTGGAATGCATATTGACTTAGATAAAGTGCCTACCAGGCAAGAAAATATGCTGGCTTGGGAACTATTATTAAGTGAAAGCCAAGAGCGAATGTTGATGGTCGTGGAGAAAGGAAAGGAAGCGATTGTACAAGCGGTTTTTGATAAATGGGATTTGCCATGCAGTGAAATTGGTCACGTTACCAATGATGGACTTTTGCATTTTTATATGCACGGAAAATTAGAAGCTACATTGCCTGCAGAGTCGCTAGTTCTTGGCGGCGGTGCACCTCAATACAGCAGAGAATCTAAGCGACCAGCTTATTTGGACAAAGTAGAAGCTTTTGATTTAGAAAAAATAGAAGATATAACAGACGTAAAATCTGTTGCAGAAAAAATGATTGCGCTGCCAAATATTGCTAGTAAAAAGTGGGTGTATGAGCAGTATGATAGTATGGTAGGCACAGGCACAGTGGGGACAAATGCGCCGAGCGATGCGGCGGTTGTTCTGGCAAAGCCTACTAGTAAAGCGCTAGCACTTACTACAGATTGTAATAGTCGTTATGTATTAGCTAATCCATACAAAGGTGCAATGATTGCGGTGGCCGAAGCAGCAAGAAATATAGTGTGCAGCGGCGCATCGCCACTTGGGGTTACCAATTGTTTAAATTTTGGAAATCCCTACGACCCAGAAGTATATTATCAATTTAGCGAAGCTATAAAAGGAATGGGAGAAGCTTGTCGTCAATTTGATACTCCTGTAACAGGTGGTAATGTGAGCTTCTACAACCAAGGCCCAGATGGAGCTGTGTATCCTACACCTACAATAGGAATGGTGGGTGTGATGGATGGACCAGACAACAAGATGACTTTGAACTTCAAGAATGCCGGCGATACTATTTTGCTTTTAGGTAATTCTAAAAATGATATTTCTTCATCAGAATATTTGACAAAAATAGTTGGGGAAGAGTATAGCCCTTGTCCTCATTTTGAGGTAGAAGAAGAACTGCGTTTACAGAAAGTTTTACTGCAATTAATTACAGATAAAAAGATAGAAAGTGCACACGACATTAGTGAAGGAGGCTTGATGATTACACTTCTTGAAAGTAGCTTTTATAGCAATAAAGGATTTGATGTAACGAAAAATGAGGACGTAAGAAAAGACGCTTATTGGTTTGGAGAAGCGCAATCTAGAGTTGTGATTTCTGTAAAGGCGGAGCAAGTGGAAGCTGTAGAGAGTGCCTTAAACAGTGCTTCGCAGCCATATACTGTTTTAGGTTCTGTAACAGATGCTACTGTAAAAGTAGATGGAGTAGATTTTGGAAATGTAGCTACTTGGAAGTCGAAATATGATTTGGCAATTGAAAATATTATTGCGGAAAGGAAAAATTAATTTAAAAAGATGAGTAAGATTGCAATAATCGGTGGAGGAAATTTAGGAACCGCAATAGCTACCGGTCTGGTAAAAACTAAATATGCAAAGGCGCAAGATATTGTCATTACTAGAAGAAATGTGAAAGCCTTGGATGCTTTTCAGAAAAAAGGTTTTGAAATAACGAGTAATAATGAAGCTGCTGCTAAAGGTGCAGCAATTGTGATTCTTGCGATAAAACCCTTTCAGATTAAAGAAGTTCTTGCAGGCATTAAAAAATCTATCAGTAGCAAGACAATTGTTATTTCTGTAGTTACTGGAATTAGTATTTCAGAGATAGAATCTATCATCGGCAACAAAACAGCCATTTTTAGAGCGATGCCCAATACTGCCATTGCCATTGCAGAAAGTATGACATGCATCAGTTCTAATGTTGTGAAAGATGAAATAAGTAATCAGGTAAAATCCCTCTTTGAATGCCTCGGAAAAGTAGCATTCATAAACGAAAATTTGATGAATGCATCTACTGTTCTTGGTGCCTGTGGTACTGCATTTGCTCTTCGTTTTATCAGAGCCAATATTCAAGGCGGAATTGAAATTGGTTTTGATAGTGTGACAGCAAGTCTAATTGCAGCGCAAACTGTAAAAGGCGCAGCTGAACTTTTATTACAAAACGGCACACA
>JBBRHK010000075.1:0-9837 GCA_038222815.1 Chitinophagales bacterium | reverse complement strand
TCTTGAATGGTGAGGGCGCCAGTTTCTACCAACTTGGAAATATGTCCATCAATGGTGGAGAAAGCAAGGTTTCTTTCCTCAGCAATTTCCCTGATGGTTTTACCTTCTTTAAATGAAGCAAGAGTGATATCATAACTGGATGTTTTTTCTAAATTTTCCTTTTTGCTGATCGTCTTCTTGTCTTCCTCGAATTTGATTTCTTTCGCAGCTTTAGTTTTTGCCTTACCAAAATCTATCATATTAGAAGCCAGTCCGTAGCGATCGCAATGGTCTTTTACTATCTCTAAAATTTCATCGCCGTATTTTTTTGCTTTGGCTTCACCAAAGCCAGGGAGTTTTATAAGGTCTGCTTTTGTAAATGGTCGGTAATTGCTTATGGCTTGTAGGCTTGCTTTATTGCCAACCAAATAAATTGGAATATCAGTTTGCTCTACCACGCTTGCTCTCCATCGGAAAAGGGTTTCCAACAATTCGTCTCCATCAGCTGCAGATGCGGATTGCACTTTGCCTGCGGCGTAAGAAGATACTTTTACTTTAGCAAGAGCATATTGGAGTTTATTTTTTAAGAAAGCAGTCAAGTGAAAACCGTTTTTGCAATGCTGCAAATGATATAGACTTTCGTGGAAGTTTTGCAATAACTCATTCAGCACCGGATCTACTTCGCCAGATACTTCTCTATATTCTGTAACCAACGGATGCGCAATAATACCATCAAAACATTTTTGTACCTGCGGCTCAAACCATACAACCGCATCTTTCATTCTTTGTTGCAACCAATCGTTTTCTTCTATTTCGTTGACGTCTTTAAGTTGCTCAAATATTTTATGTAAAAATGTATTACCTGTTTGCCTTACTTTTAAGAATGCAGTTTCTTCTCTTTTTAGCCACTCAAAAGCAATATCATTTAATTTGTGAAATTGGTTTTGAATAACAGCATTCAAATCATTAAAAGCAATCGATACTTTTTTAAACAAGAAAAGTTCTTCCAAAAGATTTTGTGCAAATAATAACCTTGCGCCAGCGAAGCGATCTTCCAAAGATCCTTTATGTGCGAGCTGCTCCTGACCATCTACTACGAGTTGATTACTCATAATTGCGGTTACTGGAATTTTACTCAAGAGCACAATTCCATCAAGGCTCGTGCACCTACTCAGTGCCACATATACCTGGCCGCTGCTAAAAGCCGAGCCAGCATCTATCATCACTTTATCGAAAGTAAGTCCCTGGCTTTTGTGAATAGTAATTGCCCAAGCCAGGCGTAGTGGGTATTGCGTAAAAGTACCAAGCAGCTCATCATCGAGCTTTCCAGATTCTTTATCTACCGTGTATCTTGTATTCTCCCAGGTTTCTTTTCCTACATTTATTTCGAAGCCATCACAATCGACGGTAATGTTTTCATCTTCTAAAGAAACAACGGTTCCTATTTTACCATTGTAATATCTCTTCTCCGGACCATCATTTTTCAAGAACATCACTTGAGCGCCAACTTTTAAAACTAGTTGTTTGTCTGCCGGCAAAGCATTGTCATTAAATTCTCCTTCTATCGAGGCTTCAAAAGGATAACCGGCAGCAAGGATTTTATGTAGTTCGTTTTGGTTGATTTCGTCTGCTTGCTTATTGTGCGAAGTCAACGTAATATATTTTTCATCTAGCTCCGCACTAAAACCAGGGATATATCTTTCGTGTAGCAAATCATAATCATCCTGATCCATCTCATTGTTTCGCACTTTATTCAGCAGCTTTACGAAGGTTTGTTCTTTTTGTCTGTAGATTTTTGTAAGCTCAATTAGCAAAGGCATTTGAGATTTGATGACTTGACTATCGAAAAAGAATGGCGAGCTGTAGTGTTCTTTTAAAATGCTCCATTCTTGGTGCTGCGCTACGGGAGGCAACTGATGCAAATCGCCGATAAATAAAAGTTGAACGCCACCAAATGCTTCGTTGTGATTTCTTCTCACGCTTTTAAGAATAGCATCTATCGCATCCAATACATCAGCACGCACCATACTTACTTCATCTATTACTAGCAGTTCCATCTTACGTAAAATTTCTTGCTTGTTTCTTGGGAGTCGTAACTTACCTAGCAGTTCCTGCGCTGCTTGACGTGTAGGTAAGAAAGGATGGAAGGGTAATTGGAAAAGACTATGTAGCGTAACGCCACCTGCATTGATTGCCGCCACACCTGTAGGCGCTGCTACCACAATTCTCTTGGTGCAATTTTCTCTGATGTATCTTAATAGTGTAGTCTTTCCGGTTCCAGCCTTACCCGTAAGAAAAATATGCTCACTCGTTTCTGTTACAAAGCGATAAGCCATTGTGAACATTTCGTCAAATTCTAATTCTTGCATAATCTAAAGTATATGGGATAAAAAACCACGGCTTAAGCCAAAGATAAATATTTGATTTTTTAGGAAGGGGATTTGCCACGAATACATGAATGTTTGTTTGCATTTCACTTTCCCAATCCTAATGAGTGTTATTCGTGTATTCGTGGCTAAAAAGAATACCGCATCCGCCGTGGCGGACAAAAATGTTTGTTCTTGCTTCGCATTGCGGCTTCAATCGGATTTCTTCTTACACGAACATAAGGGGCATTATTAGTTTATGCCACGAATTCACGAATGTTTTTTTGCGCTTCGCTTAACCAATTCAAATGAGTGTTATTCGTGTATTCTTGGCTAAAAAGAAATGCTATCCGCCCCGGCGGATGGCATTTCTTTTGTTCTACCAAGAATGGATGGGCTACACCCATCCATTTTGTGATTCCGCCCTTTCAGGGCTTTAGTCTAAGCACTCAGTAGATACTTCGCAGCAGCATACTCCAAACCTAAACTTCTAAACGTCTAATCTCCTAACCTCAGCTAAGACGCTATTGCTTTTCCACCTAACATTAGAAGCTCATTTGCTTGTATCTCCGTAATGTATTTCTTGTTGCCTTCTTTATCAATGTAATTTCTATTCATCAACTTTCCCTCTAGCGCAATCTCACTACCCTTGGTTAAATACTTCTCAGCTATTTCTGCTAGGTTACCCCAAGCGATAATATTATGCCATTGGGTTTCTGTTTTCTTTTCGCCATCTGCTGTTTTATACACGTCGTTTGTCGCTACAGAAAAGCGAACCATCTTTTTACCACTCTCGGTAGTTTTTACTTCTGGTGCGTTACCAAGATTTCCTATTAATTGAACTTTGTTTTTTAATGCGTACATAGTTTTAAGTTTTGTGGCTGTCGATGCAGCCGATTATTTTTTTAATTTTAATTTTGATGTTTGTTTCGAAACGTTTTTACGCTTCTTGTTTGATTAGTATTTGAAATCTAAAAGGCTAAAAGTCTCTCAAGCTTTTCCTCCAAGCATCAACAATTCATTCGCTTGTATCTCAGTAAAATATTTCTTGTTACCCTCTCTATCCGTGTAGTTTCTATTCATCAACTTTCCCTCGAGCGCTACTTCGCTACCCTTAGTCAAATACTTTTCTGCAATGTCTGCAAGGCTGCCCCAAGCAATGATGTTATGCCATTGCGTTTCTGTTTTCTTTTCGCCTTCGCTACTGCGGTAGGTTTCGTTAGTTGCTACGGAGAAGCGAACTAGTTTCTTTCCCGTTTCGGTAGTTCTAACTTCTGGTGCGTTGCCCAGGTTACCAATCAATTGAACTTTGTTTTTTAATGCGTACATAGTTTTTAAAATTTGTGGCGTTGTGTAATTTGTTTTTGTAACACTCGGCCGGTTAACGTATCTATTTCATTCGCTGTTGCTGTTATCATCAACGACATTGCAAAAGTGCAGAAGACCGAAAACCTAAGTCGTATTATAGTCGCTTATAGATGGATATAGCCGTTTGTAAACGGTTGTACTTTGATATAAATGCCGTAGCTTTAGCACTCAAACCCACTACAGTATGCTATCTACACACATTGAACCCACCGCTTGCCTTGCCTGCGGAAAAACGGTAAAAGGCCGAAGCGATAAGAAATATTGCGACGACTATTGCAGAAATAACTACAATAATTCTTTGAAACAGGATGGTAGCAACCTCGTGCGGAACATTAATAACGCCCTTGGTAAGAATAGAAGAATACTAAATAACCTATTTAAAGCTGGTGAAGAAATGGCGAAAGTGAACCAAGACAAACTGCTAGAAAAAGGCTTTTTGTTTAAATATATTACCCATACTTACACTAATAAAAAAGGACAGGTTTATTTCTTTTGTTATGATGTGGGATACTTGCCGTTGGAGAATGAATGGTATTTGATTGTGAAGAGGAGGGAGGAGTAACGGACAATATTTCCGTTAAGCAAAATATTCAGCAACATAGTATAATATCGAGAAATAGTGAACTATAAATCCCCCGAACTAAAATTATATACAAGTAAGAAAAAATCTTTTTTATTGCTGATTGGTTCGCTGCTTTTTGTAGTTTGGGGAATTTATGCAATTATAACTGCAGATGAGTTGCCTTATAGGAACAGTCCTCTTTTCACAAAGACTATTGGATTACTATCGGTATCATTTTTCAGCCTAGGTATTTATGCCTCAATTAAACAATTGTTTTCAAAACAATTAGTTCTTGTGGTTGGTAAAAATGGCGTTAATGTAAATCCCAGCAAATCCTCAACAGATTATATAGAATGGAAGAACCTTAGGTTTTTTACAGAGCTTAAGATAGCAAGACAGAAATTCATAATAGTTAATGTAGACAATCCAGAATATTGGATAGAAAAAGAGAAAAATAAAGTACGAAAACGCCTAATGAAATTTAACCTTAAAAATTATGGCTCTCCTTTTAACTTGTCGGCAAATTTAACTCAACTCAGTCATTCAGAACTTATGAAAGTTCTCAACGAGAAGTTTGAGGAATATAGAGGAGAAATGTAAAGTCCTTTTGTTATTTGACACGTATAAAGATTTAGCACATCAAATAAAAGAACAATTATTTTACTACGGCTTCACCCTTACAATCTTCCCATCCTTCATAATAACCAACTCAGAATTTTTTTGCTTTTTAAATTCTAGCATTTTCTGGTAAGCTAACTCAAGACCTACTAGAAGCTTTTCCTTTAGTTCCATTTGTTTCTTTAGTGTGGTCATAATAATTTTTTATGTTGCTAAAAGTTAGTTGGTTTATAACTTCAAATTTATTCCCTATAGTTTGTTGAGCAATCAATTCGTGCTTACCTAAGGAATTATCAAATAGAAATGCACCATCAACGATTGGTAAATAAATATCAAACAAATTCTTCAAGCCACGATAATATCTTCTTTCAATAATATCTGGTTCTATATTATGCCCCCCTTCAAGAACTCTAGTCTTCACACGTTCTTTGGCAAGCTCTGCATTTTCTAACCAAAAGAATAACAAAGTTATTGTATATCCTTTTAGCTTGGCTTGTTCTATCTTCTGCTTATAACTTCTTGTAGATAGTGTCGTTTCAAAAGCAAAACTATCTCCAGCCTCTAACAAATCATTTATTCTATTCAACATTATTCTCCCAGCTTCAAAACTTACTGTTTCTGGTTGAAAAGGCGATAGCCCCTTCGCAATCTCATCAGCATTCACAAATTCCTTACACTCTATAATCTCAGGTAATATAGTAAATGAAGCAGTAGTTTTTCCTGCGCCATTACAACCAGCGATTATGTAGAGGTTATTTTCCTTCATCCTTTCAAAAGTACAGACTTAAAATTGCTTGTTTTGAATATATATTTCAGTACTTAAAGAATACTTAATAATTGAAATGCTGTGTTGGGGAACCCGAGAATAGAATTTTAAATGACAGCAGTTGTCAAGGATTGCTTGACAACTGATAAAGCAATAATTTTTTGTATTTGCCAGAAAACACAAAAAAATACTAAGTAAAACTATAAAGAACCTAATGCAAAAAAACTAAATCACCTCCTTCCAGGTATGATCCGCCAGTAACTGTATCTTGGCGTAGTGCGTTTTGATATTGCCACCGCTTCGCCCCCATTCATTAGGGCCTATCATACTTATCATATAGTTATCATCTTGGTTTTGATAAAGATGATACACATTTCCGATAACTGGTAAGAAGGTCATCTTGGCGCCGTACACAATCATAGAAAGCTCTTTTCGACTTTGTATTTCCTGTGCTTGTAGCGCTAGAAGTTCTACTTGTCGGCGTATCTGATCGAGCTGCATATTGGTTTGCTCTTCCATTGCAGATAAGACCTTATGTTTTATCACGCCCTCTTTTGTAGGGCGGATGGCTACACCGCTCACGCTTGCACTATAAGGTAGCACACTCATTTGCTTATGGAAAAACTCAATATTGGTAAATGAGTTGCCGTCGTCTTTTGTTCCAGATTGGGTAACTTTCAAATAGCCATTGGGTTCTATCTCGTGGATTACACGCAGTACTTCCACATCATTTTTAAGAAATAGAATCTCTAGCAAAATACTACTTACCGCTTTGCCTTTGACGTGTGTAGCAAAATCATCATCATAAAATGGCTGCAAGCTATCATCTATTACGATATCATATTTTGCAGCAAATGAGGTGTTCTCTAAGGTCACCCAACTATTACTGATCGTTAAGTGATTTTTATCTTCGGCAGCGGTCACTTGAAAATAGCCGCTCTTAGGCCTGTTGCCATTCTCGTAACTGCCCTTTTCTGGGAATAATTGCCAAGAGGCTATAAAATTGTATGCTGAAACCATAATTTGTAATGTGCTGCAAAGATACCTTGTACTTTGCTTTATTGAAATACTGAATTTGGTAGATAACAACAAATAGAACGGCTTTGTTATAAAAGACGTTTAATTAAAGTTGCCACTGAGCCAATAGTGCGGTTCCGGTAAGTAAATTTTGGGGTGTGGCCCCGATAAAAATCGGAGGTCGGCTTGTCCCGCATTTTTATCGGGGGCTATCCGCTGTATCTTCCCGCTTCAAGGGCGGGAAGGATGCCGCTTCTATCTGTCACTGAAAGGCAACACTCCGAAGAGAGAACCGCTTCTCTTATCTCGGTAGGCTCATCAGAAACTTCGTTGAATACGCAACCCAATTACACAGTTGCCGGGTAGTCGGATATAAACACTTTTAAAAACTCATAACAGTCTTTGCAGAGACGCCTTGAAAGATAGGCTTTTGCTTCAGCAAAAGAAGGCGAAATGACCGCAGGGCATATTGCGCCGTCCTATGTTTCAAAGCGTCGGCGCAAAGACGATGCCCCGCGGCAAGGAGCGATTACAAGAGTAAGCACAGCATACTTTTATGGTGGAGCTTAGGCAATTACGAATTAAAAATTACGATTTTACAAAGTGCCTTTGCAACATTCAAAGATTTTTTTGTGCCATTCATTGCGCTACAAAATTGCTTTTCATTAATTTACACTCATCACAAAACATAAGAATGTACAGCACCGACCAACAATCTAATTTTAAAAACAGCACGGCAATCTTTTTAAAGAACGAAGCCGTATTGCATACCGAAGAACAAGCAAACGAACTAAGAAACCTGCTACGATACTTAGAACATAGTTATTACATAGATGCGGTGCAAATTATCACTGACCAGGAATACGATACATTATTCAAGCAATTGCAAGACTGGGAAACACAATATCCAGAAAATATTCCAGCAGACTCTCCCACCCAAAGAATTGCCAGTGCGCTGAGCAAAGATTTTCCGAAGAAGGAACACCTCGTACCGATGTTATCATTGAGTAATTCTTACAATGCAGAGGACTTAAGAGATTGGGATAAGAGAAATAGAGAGGCGAGCGGACTAGAAGTAATAGAGTATTGCGCAGAACCAAAATTTGATGGAGCGAGTCTTTCTTTGGTGTATGAAAATAATCAATTACTTACTGCCACAACAAGAGGCGACGGAATTGTAGGTGATGAAATTACAACCAATGCTAAGCGAATCAAATCTGTTCCGCTTTCTGCCAACTTTGCTAAGTGGAACATTGCCACGGCGGAGATCAGAGGCGAAGTAATGATGAATAAAAAAAACTTTGCTGCCTATAATAAATTGCAGGAAGAAGAAGGGCTTTCTTTATTAGCTAATCCTAGAAATGCAGCAGCAGGAAGTTTAAGAATGAAAGATAGCGCTGCGGTAGGCAGAAGAAACCTCGAAGCATTTATTTATAATGTAAGTTTTGAAAGAGAGGGAAATGAAACAGCGCAGGAGCAAAGAAAACAGACGCATTACGGCACAATGCAAATGCTGCAGCAACTCGGGTTTAAAACGCCGTTAAATGATATGAAACTCTTAAGCGGAATAGAAGCCGTAATAAATTTTATAGATGAATTTGAAACTAAAAGAGATGAGCTACCTTATGAGATAGACGGAATGGTGATTAAGGTCAACGATTTGCAATTGCAAGATAATCTTGGAATGACCTCTCATCATCCACGCTGGGCAATGGCATATAAATACAAGGCAAGACAAGCGGAAAGCGTACTGCTAGAAGTAGAATATCAAGTGGGAAGAACGGGTGCAGTAACGCCGGTTGCAAAAATTCAACCGACGCAAGTAGGTGGCGTAACAGTAAGTAGTATCTCCATTCACAATGAAGATTACATTAAAGAAAAAGACCTTCGACTTGGCGACCATATTATAATAGAGCGTAGTGGCGATGTGATACCACAAATTGTAAGAAGCGTAGTGGAGAAAAGAAACGGAACAGAAAAAGAAATTGAGTTCCTAAAAAATTGTCCAGTGTGCAACCACGATCTGCATAGACCAGAGGGCGAAGCAGTGTGGCGTTGCATCAATATAAATTGTGAGGCGCAAGTGCTGGAACGCATCATTCATTTTGTGAGTAAAGATGCAATGGATATTAAAAGTTTTGGCGAAGCTAATGTGCGGAAGTTCTACGCAATGGATATTGTAAAAAATATTCCAAGCATCTATAATTTAAAAGCAGAAGACTTTGCTGGTACAGAAGGATTTGGTGAAAAGTCCATTACTAATCTGCTTACAGCTATTGAGCAAAGCAAGCAGCAACCCTTGCATAGATTGATTTATGCTTTAGGTATTAGATATGTAGGAGAAACAACGGCAAAGACATTAGCACAAGAAGTGAAAGATATTTTTGAGCTCGCCAACTTTAGCGAAGAACGGTTGTTAGCAATAGACGATGTGGGTGTGAAAGTTGCAGCTAGTATAAAAGAGTTTTTTGAAGATGAAACTAATGTGGCTCTCTTGCAGGAACTAAAACATATCGGTGTGCAAACGACTAAGCAAGAGTCGGCAGTAGTGGAAGGCGAGCAACGATTTACAGGAAAAACATTCTTATTTACTGGAACGCTATCTCAGCTAAAACGGAGCGATGCAGAAGCAGCCGTGGAAGCACAAGGCGCAAAAATCTTGAGTGGTGTCAGTAGCAAATTATCTTATCTCGTTGTTGGCGCAGATGCTGGAAGTAAATTAGAGAAAGCAAAAAAATTGACGGGGATTACGATATTGAGTGAGGAGGAGTTTATGGAAATGATGGCGGAATAGAAATTGATGTTTGCCTTTGCACAAACAGTGAAACGTTATTTAATATCGTAGTTGGTAGGGATACCAGCCACTAAAGAAAGTTCTAATTTGAAGAAATGTAGGTTGATTGGGATAATTCCTAATGAACATTATAGAACTAAAAACATTTAGCTTTTTAGCTGAAACCCAGGATATTTAATATTAAAATCCCGGAGGGATGACCTTATGGTAGAAATTAATGGAACATTTTATTTCCCCCGTTTTTTGACGACCGACGGTCGTCAAAATACGGGGATGGGTTACGGGAAATCTTTGTGCTCCCATACGGTCGTCCCTGTGGGACGGGGCGCAGATCAAGCGGGAGTCTTTTAAACTAGAATAGACTGTG
>JBBRHK010000074.1:0-9865 GCA_038222815.1 Chitinophagales bacterium | reverse complement strand
ATTGGGACGCACCAGCCACAGGAAAAATTCCTATGGAGCAATTTGAAAAAATACAGGAATTAATTGCATCGCAAGGAATAACAGCACAGTATAGAAATTATCCTGATATCAATTTTAAAAATGCTACACAGGCTTACTATGCACAAAACCTTCCTCGCTTACAAGCCGTAAAAAAGAAATATGACCCCGAGAATATTATACGGCACGAGCAGAGTGTGAAAAGTGATGAGTGTTGAGTTGTGAGTTGTAAGTGGTAAGTTGATGATGCCTAAATAACGTTGACCGTTTTTAATAACCTTTCAACCAAGCTATTGCTAACAATACATTTGGAGTCGAGGGTTTGTTTGCCAGATTTAAAAGGGCTCGATGCCCTTTAAATCTGAACTATTGCCTCCAATGACTTTGTCATCTTCGGGCTTGTTTGCTTGCTCAAGTTAAGTAATTTATTTTCATAGTCTATAGGGGTTAAATATGCCAACGCTTTATGAGGTCTTTCAGTGTTGTATAGTTTCACTGCTCGGTCAACATATTTCACCAGTTCTTGGTAACAGCTAATTTTATAATGCTTCAAATAATTGTTCTTTATAGTGCCATTTAATTTTTCTGCCTTTCCGTTTTCCCAAGCATATTCACACATACTATTTCGCATTCTATACTTTGCTGAAAGCTTCAAAAATTCCTTGTCATAATACTGTCCCCCTCCATCAGAATGGAAAATTATCCCTGGCACAATTGTATTCTTTCTAGTCTTTATAGCCATTATTAGTGCAGGTAATGTTGTCTGCTCGGTAGTCAATCGTTGTGAAGTATAGTGTCCAATAATTCTGCGTGAAAAACAATCCAAAATAAAAGTTATATAACAGTAACAACCATTGACTTCAAAGTAGGTAATGTCGCTACTAAAGGCTTGATTTAGTCCTGTGAGATTCAAGCCCGATAACAAGTCGCTAAAGCGTATTACACCAGTACTATCTGTCGTTCTATGTAGGCTGCGCCTATGTTCTATCATAAAGCCGTTACTAGCACACATCTGCTCAAAAGCATCTCTACCCATACCTACTGGCTGTATTTTGTAAAACATAGCTCTAAGGCTTAATGTAGGATGATCCACACGTACTTGAGTCACAATCTTTACTAAATACAGTGCTTGCTCAGAAGCAACAAATTGTCGGTTTAGCATTTGATGAATAGCTTGTTTGCTTGTGCCTAAATACTGGTACAACTTATTCAGACTACAGCTCAAGCTTTCTCTATTTTTCCAATACCAGATAAAAGTGCTGATGAGAATTTTTTTTTAATATCGACACCATAAGTTTCTTCAGCCAAGTCAATCATCTTGTCTTTAAATTCTAGCAGTACTTGCTTCTGTCCTACAAGCATTTCCAGCTCAGCAACCTTCGCCTTTAAATCGGCAATCTTACGTGTATCGCTCTCAGCTTCTACAATTACTTTCGTCGCTTTCATATAGTTATTTCCATACAAAGTTAGCCATCGGTAAACAGACGTAGCACTGATATTATACTGCTTTGTAATTTCCGAAACTGTTATGATTTTTCGCTCCAGCTCACGGATTTTTTTAATCTTAAAGTCCTTACTGAAAGTTATTAACTGCCGTTGTTCTTCCTTTTTCTTAATTTCGTTTCGAGTTGCCATTATTGATTTGTTTTATGATTTAAACCTCATAAAACGGTCAATCTATTTCAGGCACCATCAAGTTTTTTGATCTCAGATTTTTGATCCAGCTAGGGGGTAGCATTCATTTCAAAAATGTATACACTAAAGTTAACTTGCGTAAACTCTCAACCATCTAAACCTTCTAAACTCTCTAAACCATTTAAACCCTGAACTTCTAAACGCCTAACCTCCTAAACACAACTACCCCATCTTATCAATCACATCTTGCGTTACTCCTGTGAATGAAAATCCACCATCGTGAAAAAGATTTTGCATCGTTACCATTCTTGTAAGGTCACTAAACATCGAAACACAATAATTAGCACAGTCTTCTGCAGAAGCGTTTCCTAGTGGGCTCATTTTTTCTGCATAATTGATAAACCCATCAAAACCTTTTACGCCACTACCTGCGGTAGTACGTGTAGGAGATTGTGAAATTGTATTCACCCTTACATGCTTTTTTACGCCGTAATGAAATCCAAAACTACGAGCTACACTTTCAAGAAGTGCCTTAGCATCTGCCATTTCGTTATAATCTGGGAATACTCTCTGTGCCGCTATGTAAGTAAGTCCTATCACACTTCCCCATTCATTGATCGCATCTTTCTTCATACAAGTTGCTAGAACTCTATGCAAACTCATAGAAGAGATCGCAAAAGTTTTTTCATTAAAGCCGTAATCCATTTCTGTATAATGCTTACCCTTTCTTACATTAAGACTCATACCTATAGAATGCAGAATAAAATCAAAACCACCTCCAAAATGCTCCATCGTTTTTGTGATAAGATTCTCTACATCTTCTGCATTACTTACATCGCAAGGAATAACTGGTGCATTTATTTTTTCTGCAAGGACGTTGATTGTACCTAGTCTGATAGATACTGGCGCATTCGTCAAAACAATTTGTGCACCTTGCTCGTGACACTTCAAAGCAGTGATCCAAGCAATACTATTCTCATCTAATGCGCCAAAAATAATTCCTTTTTTTCCTTGTAGAAGATTGTTGCTCATATAAGTATGTTTTTAGTAAGTATGTTATTGATTGTGGTAAAGATATTTTTTTAAATTGAGAGGGCAAATTTTAAAGTAAACTATGAATATTGGAATGCATCACTTCAGAAACCAGAAGCCAGCAGTTTTTAGTAAAAATAAATTTACTAGAAACGACAGCACAAATATTCCTATAAAATGGGCAATAAAATATAAAAATTTATGATTGACAGATTTTGAAGGATCGATAAAATACCTGATAATTTTGTGAAGCCCATAGCCCACAAGCACAATAATTAAAACCAATAATCCTAATTTCAATTTTCCCATTACTGTTATCTTAGTACTAGTTCTTTTGCATTCTCAAGAGCTGCAGTAGTAGGTTCTATTCCTCCTATCATTTGCGCAATATGTTTGATACGTTGCTCAATATTCAAAGTAGCAATTTTCGTTTGCATAATTCCTGCATCTTTTTCTTTAAATACGTTCATATGTACATCCGCCATAGCAGCCACTTGCGGCTGATGGCTAATGACGATTAATTGATGCTTCTTACTCAAGTCTTTCATAATACTGCCCACTTGCTTAGCCGCCTCACCACTGATTCCTGTATCTATCTCATCAAAAATAAGTGTGGGCATCTCTACTTTTCCAGCCACTAGAGATTTTATACAAAGCATCAATCTACTAAGTTCTCCACCGCTAGCCACTTTTTGCAAAGGCTCAAATTTCCCTCTTGCATTAGCATCAAACATAAAAGTTATTTCATCTTTACCTGCTGAGCTTAATGGCACTTCCTTTAGCTCAATGGCTAGCTGAGCACTTGGCATTCCTACAAGCTTAAGCAGGTCATTAGTACTATTACAGAAAGGCGAAATTGCTTTTGTCCTTTTTTTATGAAGCTGAGCAGCAATATTTGTACATTCTTTTTCTAGACCTTCGAGTGCAGTTTTTGATTTATTTACAGCTTCATCAGTAAGTACAAATCCATCTAATTTTTCTTGTAATCCTTGTTGAAGTAACAATAATTCTGCTGTGCTTTGTACGCTATGTTTTTTTAATAATTTGTAACCTACAGCAATTCTATCATTCACAATCTCCATACGCTCTTCATCGGCAACTACCTTATCATTTATTTCATCTATGCTAGCAGCTATGTCTTTCAATTCAATGATAGTTGCATTTAGCCTTTCGGCAAATGGTAGTATTGCTGGAACGGTAGCATCCATTTGCTGTAATTTCTGCAAAGAGGACTTTAAACTTGCAGTAACTGGTTCATCTGCATTATCGATGGTATTAGTAACGGCAAATAATTGTTGCTTTATTTCGCCGGCATTGCTCAAGAGTTTTAATTCTTCATCTAATGATTCTAGCTCATTTTCTTTTAAAGAAATGCTATCAAGCTCATCAAACAAAAATTGTGTGTAGTCTAATTCTTGTTTTGCTTTTTGTTGCTCAGTGATCAACGATTGTAGGTTGGATTTCTCTGCAGCATATTTTTTATAAGCAGCTTGCATTTGCAAAGACTCTTGCTTGCAATCTGCAATGGCATCTAGTATATCTGTTTGGAATTTTTCTTCTCCCAAAGCAAGCGTATCAAACTGCTGGTGTAAATCAACTAAGTAAAAACTAATATTTGTAAGTTGTTTCAGATTTACTGGAGTATCATTTACAAAACTTCTACTCTTACCAGCATCTGTAATTTCTCTTCTGATAATTAATTCTGGCAAAATATCCAGTTCGTAAGCTGTGAGTACTTCTTGTACAGGATTATTTTCTTCCACTTTAAAAATGGCTTCTACCACACATTTTTTCCCATCAGCTTGTAGTACACTCGTATCTGCTCGTTCACCAAGTACAAGGCTAAGTGCCCCCATAAGGATACTTTTACCAGCACCAGTTTCACCCGTAATAATGTTGAGACCTTTTGGAAATTGCAGCGCCAAATCATCAATAATGGCGTAATTAGATATATGGAGTTTCTGAAGCATAATTGTAGTGGCAAATTAAAGAATAAAGGGCAGAAGTGAAAAATCTTTATTACTGTTTTAAGAAAGTTTTCGATTGACTGCTACCTAACTTTTGAACCTAACCTTTGCATAGGTTAGATTAATTTAAGTTTTCAACAATTTTAAGAAGCTTCTGCAAATTATAATCTTTACTTTCTACTCTACTATAAATTACTTTACCGGTCTTGTCTATTAAAAAAACTTGTGGAATTGATCTAAATTTTCCAAATTTATATATCATATCCAGATTGTATGGAATATTAGTCCAATTCATTTTATATTTTTTTAAAGCACTCAAAAAGTTATCATTATCCTCGTCGCAATTAACCGATATCACCCTTATCTTTTCTGCGCCATAATTCCTATGTATCTCGGCTAATATTGGCATTTCCTTTATACAGGGCGAACACCAAGGCGCCCAAAAGTTTATAAGAATATATTTGCCCTTTAGATCATCAGAGGCAACGGTATTACCGAGATAATCTTTAACCGAGTAAGTAGGTTCCAATTTCCCTGACACTATATTTTTTCTCGCTAATAAAATACTTTCTATCTGATCTGCCTCAACGTAACCTTCATATTTTTTCTTAAATTTTTTATCAAAGACTCTATATAACTTTTCCGTATCATAGTATTTTGAATCTACATAATTATACTTGAACAGCCACAAGCTGTAATATAATTTACTGTTCCTTTTGATAAATTCAAATTGCTTTTTACGGCTTATCTCCTCCAGTAAAAGAGAACGCTTTTCAATTGAATCATTCTGATTTCCAAAATCTACATATTTCCTAACAAACTCATCATTAGTATCAATTTCCTTCTTTGCAAAGTTGTAGAGTGCATCTTCCCCCAACTGCTGAGAACTGTATGAATTTACAATCACGAAATCTTTTACAAATGACTGACTTGTTCCTGAGACGAATGTGATTGTACTTTCGCCGCTATTCAAGAAAAATCTTTGATAGTAATGTGCTGCTAAATCATAAACGGTGATGACTCCATATTTTGTAACGAAAGTATCTTTAATTTTTACCTGATGAGTAATATTCTCTATCGGAAACTCACCATAACCAACGTTGCTAGTTATCGACACAGTTTCCAGTGCAACGGAATCTGGCAATAATATTGTTGTTGAAAAAGTAGTCTGTGAAAAGGAATATTGAAATATAACAAGAAGAAATATCGTAAATAAAAATTTCATAAAGTCATTTGTAACTGAAAATTAAACCTATTTTATTATACTTGATGCTAAAGGAAGTAGAGCTATTGAAGTCCAATTCAATTAACTTCATCCTTGAAATAATTCCAACAACTCTACAATTGCAACAGCCCAGCCTTCCCAATCCCACTCATCTGCTTGCCAAACCAAAACAATTCAAAATCCTCTAATCCAGCTGCTTCGTAGCTATTTTGTACTTCTTTGTAAGTCATAGATTGGCTATAAGCTTGAGCCATTGATTTAAGTAACTCGAGTAACCATAAACCTTCTGCCTTAGTTGCTTTTACCAATATAGTACTATTTAATGTGGTGAAACTAAGCGTAGCGATTTCCCACACATTTCCTTTTTTCGACTTGGTAGTTATTTCTAGTTTAGGCAAAATTCCTAGCCAAACTATTTTTGCATTTGGCTTTGCAGTAGCTGCAATATCATCATTTAAAATATTAGCGATATAGTCAGGAGCAATCGATGTTTTAGGAACCTTAAAATCAAACCATTTATGCAGCGGCTCTTCTAATCCTACGGCGTGCATATAATTAAGTAAAGATTTCTTCAATCCATATCCAAAGCTTTCGTGGTCGGCACCAGTGGGGTCTATGTGTTCTATATCATTATTAGCAAAAGTTCCTATAGCTTCTGAAACTTTTTCCACCTTATATTTTTCTGGGTTTAATCCTACTGGGCTATGGGCCGTCATTGTAAATAAATGCCAGAACCCAGATTGCAATACGCCAGTGGCAAACATTTGTCTCACCATTTCTAAAGCATCAATTGTTTCTTGCGCCGTCTGCGTAGGGAATCCATACATCAGATATGCGTGTACCATTATACCTGCCTCTGTAAAATGTTGATTTACTTTAGCCACTTGCGGAACAGTAATTCCTTTATCTATTAATTGTAAAAGCCTATCAGACGCCACTTCTAGTCCGCCAGACACTGCAATACAACCTGCCATCTTCAATAAAATACAAAGGTCTTTTGTAAAACTTTTTTCAAAACGAATATTAGCCCACCATACCACTACAAGCTTTCGTTTGATGATTTCTAAGCTCAATGCTTTCATCAAGGCTGGTGGAGCAGCCTCATCTACAAAATGAAAACCGTTATGGCCCGTCTGTGCAATAATTTCTTCTATACGATTGCATAAAAGCTCGGCAGTGATTGGCTCATATAATCTTATATAGTCAAGGCTTATATCACAGAAAGTACATTTACCCCAATAGCAGCCGTGCGCCATAGTAAGCTTATTCCACCTACCATCGCTCCACAAGCTATGCATAGGATTGGCCACCTCTATCGCAGAAATATAATCGTTGAGCAAGAAATCGCTATAATCCGGAGTACCCACCTCGCCTTGTTTATAGTCTTTAGCCAGAAGATTATTGATGTATTGCAAATGACCATCTACCATTGTAAATGTTCGCTTCAATTCATTTACCGTTATAGTTCCATTTACAAATTTTATTAAATTTTCTATCGGTGCTTCTCCATCATCTAAAGTAATGAAATCATAAAATTCAAAAACCCTTTCATCACTTAACGAACGAAGTTCTGTATTGGCAAACCCGCCACCCATAGCTACTTTACAAGAGGGAAAATGTTTTTTTATCCATTGTCCGCAGCGGAGCGAGGCATAGAGATTTCCTGGAAAAGGAACCGACATACAAACCAGTTTTGGTTGTAATGCGGTCATCTTTTCTTCTAATACTTCCAATAATATCTTATCAATGAAACTGACTTCTTTCTGCAGCTCTTCATACAATTCATCGAAACTGTTTGCACTACGTCCTAATCTTTCTGCATACCTGCTAAAGCCAAAATGAGGATCGACACATTCTTTTATTAAATCTGAAATATCTTCTAAATAGAGTGTGGCCAAATGCTTTGCTTTGTCCTGCACGCCCATACTTCCAAAAGCCCAATTCAAATCATCTACCTGCTCGAATCTTTCTGCCTCAGGTAAGAAATTTCGCTTAGCAATTAGATTCGCTAGCATAGAATTTTTACCTTGTAAAAAATAAATCACATCATCTATACTTCTGATATAGCTGTCTTGCAAGCTGATGATTCTATTGATATTATTAGAATAGGTTTTGCTTGCATCTATTGTGGCGAATAAATTTGTCAACCCCTTTTTACAAAACAAACGAAGGGTAACTTCTATCCCTAAATCGGCCTGAAAAGCATCTATATTTTTAGTTTTCAGAAATCCTTTAAGGTAAGCTGTGGCAGGGTATGGCGTATTGAGCTGAGTGAATGGTGGGGTAAATAAGAAAATGGAGTTGCTCAAACCGGATTTATTTTAGACTGCAAAAATAAATGAATAATTTTTCTTGGGCAGACATGATGACATTGAAGATTAAATAAGAGAATTGGGTGTGCAATGAATATTCATTTTGACTGGTTGGGCTAAAGCCAAATACAAACTACTAAGCTTTCTCAGAATTTTGGCTAAAGCCAATTGAAACTAATACTTTTATTCCACCGCATAAATGCGGCGGCAATTAATGGTTGAGACTCAAACACTCTGCTAGGATAAGATAACTATGCACTTGTAAAAATATAGTTTTAAGTAGCAAGCTTTTTTATTAATACTCATCAATTGGACTGGGCTTTAGCCCAGTTACAAAAGTTGTAAAGTCGTTGCAGGCTTTAGCCCAACAGTAGGTAAGTACTATTCTAGAATATTGATTATCCTAAATATGATTACCTTTTTTAAAAAGTAGAAATTCTCTAATGGTTGAATAAAAAAAGGTCAAAACAAACTTGCTTTGACCTAAAATTATTTTCAACAATAATAAACTAACTAAATATATCCCGAACCTTATCAAAGAAACTCTTTTCATTCTTCTCTGGCTTAGGTACAAAGTTATCTGAGCCTTGTAGGGTCTCCAGCATTATTTTTTCTGTATCGCTTACTTCTTGTGGTGTCCAGATATTTACGTGAATAAGTTGGTCGCCCTTCTCGTGGCTTTGTACGGCTGGGAACCCCTTTCCTTTTAGTCTAAACACTTTTCCACTCTGCGTTCCTGCCGGTATTTTTATTTTAGCTCTTCCATCTATTGTTGGCACCTCTAATTGCATACCAAAAACTGCATCAGGGAAAGAAATATGTAAGTCAAAAGCTACATTTAAGCCCTCTCTATGTAATTGTGGATGTGCCTCTTCTTGTATGACCACAATTAGGTCTCCATTGCTACCACCACGCTCTCCTGCGTTTCCTTTACCATTCACACTAAGTTGCATTCCTTCCTGTACTCCTGCTGGTATATCTATAGAAACTGTTTCATCGCTGTACACTCTACCGTCGCCTTTACAAGCGGTACATTTATTAGTGATAGTCGTTCCTTCTCCTGCGCAAGTGGGACAAGTAGTTACTGTTTGCATCTGCCCTAGGAAAGTGTTCTGTACTCTTTTCACTTGACCATTACCACCACAGGTGCCACAAGTAGTCATACTTTTTTTATCCTTTGCTCCGCTAGCATCGCAGGTAGTACAAGCAACGTATTTTTTTACTTTTATTTTCTTATTCGCACCCTTTGCAATCTCCTCATAATTCAACTTTATTTTTACCCTGAGGTTACTACCTCTCACACCCCTAGCCCTCCCTGTACTTGCTCTTCTACCATCACCGCCGCCAAAGAAACCTCCAAAACCTTCATCTCCGAAAATGTCGCCAAACTGTGAGAATATGTCATCCATATTCATACCGCCACCACCTCTAAATCCGCCACCACCTTGACCTCCAGAGAATGCATTGTGACCAAACCTATCGTATTGCGCACGCTTATCTGCATCAGTTAAAACTTCATAGGCTTCTGCTGCTTCTTTAAATTTTTCTTCTGCTGCCTTATCGCCGGGGTTACGATCAGGGTGAAACTGCATCGCTGTTTTTCTATACGCCTTTTTGATTTCATCCTGTGATGAACTTTTAGAAACTCCTAAAATTTCGTAATAATCTCTCTTCAT
>JBBRHK010000073.1:0-9883 GCA_038222815.1 Chitinophagales bacterium | reverse complement strand
TTCAAGTACCAATTCCCCCTCAAACTCCCTATCTTTGCGGCAAAATTTAGAGGTATATATGGCAGCTCGAATTCTCAAATCATTACTGGTACTAGCTTTCGTAATATTTTCAGGCAATTTTGCCAATGTTTCCTATGCGCAGGAGCCTACAGAAACACACGAGGCTGGGCACGAGGGAGCAGAAGAAAAACTAGACCCTGCAAAAATAATCTTGGAGCATATTAGTGATGCCCACGAGTTTCACTTTTTTACCTATGGCGATTTTCACGCTACTGTTCCACTTCCTGTCATACTTTATTCGCCTACAAAAGGTCTTTCTGTATTCAGCAGTAGTAAGTTTGAGCACGGCCACGCAGCTTATAATGGTTATAAGATAGATGAGAAGAGCAATATCGCTGCAGAAGATGGTAGTGCTGTGTATGATTTTTCTATCACTAAAAACGTTACTCAGTTAATACTGGCATTAATCACTTTGGTTTTATTAATGACTGGTATTGCTAAGAAATATAAAAAAGGCATTGGTGTCACTTCTGCCCCTAAAGGTTGGCAGAATGCAGTGGAGCCTGTTATTACATTTGTAAGAGATGAGGTAGCAAAACCAAATCTTGGTAAAAAATGGGTGAGTTATATGCCCCTTTTATTGACTATTTTCTTCTTTATCCTTATCAACAACCTTTTTGGATTATTACCTGGTGCAGCCAATGTAACTGGTAATACAGCATTTACCATCATCTTAGGCTTGGTTGCATTAGTGGTTATTTTAGGAAGTACTAATCGCCATTTTTGGGGTCATATCTTCTGGCCTCCGGGAGTTCCTTTATTTGTAAAGATAATTTTGATTCCAATTGAGCTTGCAGGTGTATTGATTATTAAGCCAGCGGCATTAATGATTCGTCTTTTTGCCAATATGGTAGCGGGTCACATTATTATATTAAGTTTTGTTTCTTTAATATTCATTTTTGGAGCGATGGCTAAGGTGGCAGGATTTGGTTTTTCGCCTATCAGTATTTTATTTACCGTATTCATCTACTTTATAGAGATATTAGTAGCATTTATACAAGCATTTATATTTACTAACCTTACGGCAGTATTTATAGGTCAAAGTTTTGAAGGTGGCCATGATGATGTAGATCACCATGCAGAGCCTGTAATTATTTAATTATTTTTTCATTATAAAACCATCAAGTATGAGTTTGATCACTTTTGTAGCTGAGGTTCAATTAGGTTTATCACATTTAGGCGGTGCTATTGGCGCTGGTCTTGCTGCTATTGGAGCAGGTGTAGGTATTGGACAAATTGGTAAGGGTGCTGTAGAATCTATCGCACGCCAGCCAGAAGCTAGCAATGACATTCGTGCAAATATGATCTTGACAGCGGCTTTCGTAGAGGGTGTTGCCCTTTTTGCCGTTATCGCAGGTCTATTGGCTGTTCTTAAGTAAGATACTTAGAACTACGAAAAACGATTACTGCGCCCAAGCAAAGGGCGGAAGGCGCAGTATTTTTATTCTTACAATTCGGATTGCAATACAATATTTTAATTTATAAAATCACAATACAATGGAATTATTACTTCCAAAATTAGGTTTGATGGTGTGGGTGCTTCTTGCATTCTTAATCGTTTTTATTATTCTAGCAAAATTTGCTTGGAAGCCTATTATGAATGGGCTTAACGAGAGAGAAGGTAATATAGCTGACGCTATAGCATCTGCTGAGAAAGTAAAGCTAGAAATGGCTCAACTAAAGAATGACAATGAGAAATTGTTACAAGAAGCTAGAGAAGAGAGAGCAATGATGATAAAGGAAGCCAAGGAAACAAAAGATAAAATGATAGCCGATGCTAGAGAAGAAGCAAGAGTACAAGCGTCAAAGATTATGACAGATGCTAATGCTGCTATTCAACATCAAAAAATGGCTGCGCTTACAGAAATTAAAAATACTGTAGGTAATCTTGTAGTAGAAGTAAGTGAGAAAGTACTTCGCAAAGAGTTATCTAACAAATCTGAGCAAGAAAACTACATCAGTACACTTGCGCAAGAGCTAAGATTAAACTAATACTAAGGGAGATTTAATTTAGATACATTATGACTAATCCACGCCTCGCTAATAGATACGCTAAAGCTTTGCTAGACCTTGCACAGGAGCAGCAGCAATTGCCAGCTGTATGGGAAGATGTGCAATCGCTTGAATCGCTTTTTAAAGCAAACCCAGAGCTAGTAACTATGCTACGTAGCCCTATTATAACTTCTGATAAGAAGAACGCCGTACTAGAAGCAGTTGTAGGCGGCAAGGTAAATATTACTACAGGTCTTTTTATTAAGTTACTAGTACAAAAAACAAGAGAAAGTAACCTTCCAGAAATACTTAGCGCTTTTAGAGAGCAATATTATGTACTTAAGAATATTGTGAAAATAAAATTCACCTCTGCTGCGCCAGTTAGCGAAGACTTGCAAAATCAATTGAAGGCAAAAATTAAAGCTGAGAAAAACCTAGAAAATATTGAATGGGAATCTGCAATAGACGAGAGTCTGATTGGTGGCTATAAAATACAACTAGGTGATTTATTGATAGATGCATCCATCAGTCGTGACCTAAAAGATATTAAAACTCAATTTATGAATAATGATTATCTGCATCAGATCAGATAATACTTACCTATAAAAAATTAGAAACTCCTGCATAAAAATGTGGGAGTTTTTTTTTCAATTTATTTAAACCTAGATATTTAAAAGAACTCCAGAAATCAATCTAGTTTCAGTTATCCCAAAGCATCGACCAAGAAAAAAAGACCTTTCCATTTCTTTTTTATACATTTAAAGAAAACATAACGTATGATTCCGATAATTGTAGTTGTAGCAATCCTTGTTCTACTAGCGCTATATGCAGTAAGTATCTATAACAGCCTAGTACGCTTGCGTACTTTGTGTGAGGAAGGCTGGAGCAGTATAGATGTATTCTTAAAAAAACGCTATGACCTTATCCCTAATCTAGTGGAAACTGTGAAGGGTTATGCTGCACACGAAAAAGAGACATTTGAAAATGTAACGCAAGCTCGTGCTAATGCAATGGCAGCTAAGGGTGTGGGAGAGCAAGAGGTAGCAGAAAATAACCTGAACAAAGCTCTGATGAATCTTTATGCAGTAGCAGAGCAATATCCTGACCTTAAAGCCAATGCCAACTTTCTGAGTCTGCAAAATCAAATAGAAACGCTAGAAGGAGAAATAGAGAAATCTCGTCGCTATTACAATGGTACAGTAAGAGAGTACAATGTAAAAGTAGAATCTTTCCCAAGCAATATTTTTGCAGGAATGTTCAGCTTTGTAAAGAAGAGTTTCTTCGAACTTACCAATGCCTTGGAGAGAGAAGTTCCCAAAGTTCAATTCTAAAAATTTAAGTGAAAAATAAAATCATCTTAGCTTTCTTTTGCGTTTTTGGTTTTGCCATAAGCTGTATTGCGCAGGAGCGTATTACCGCTTTTCACGTACTGCTCGATGTGGATACTACAAACACTATGAGGGTGGTAGAAGATATCTCCGTCATTTCCGCTGGCTATGAAATAAAACGTGGCATTTTTAGAAAGATTCCCTACACTCGAAAAGATAAATATGGTCTATCTGTAGAGAATAAAATAAAAGTAGAATCTGTTTTGCAAGACGGGCGAGAAGCAGATTATAAATTGAGCGAAAAGAATGGATTATTAGAAATTCGCATCGGTAGTGCAAATATCTTCCTAGAAGATGGAAAGCACAGATATATCATTACTTATACTATAAAAAATCAAGTAGGTTTTTACGATATCTATGATGAATTGTATTGGAATGCAACAGGCACAGACTGGAACTTTTATATAGATACTGCAACTTGTGAGGTAAGAATTCCTTCAGCGGCAAAATTTACAGAAATAAGCTGCTACACAGGAGTATTGGGTAGTGAAGAAAAGAATTGCACCAGTAGTTTAGAGACCGATTCTTCTAAATTCGCCTATTTTACCGCCTGTGGTTTACAACCACAAGAAGGACTTACTATTGCAGCTGGTTTTACAAAAGGTGTTGTGCAGCCTCCACCGCCTCCGAGTTTTTTAGACAAATATGGTGCTCTAGGTCTTGCTCTAGCTTTTATGCTTGCTATCATTCTTTATATGGCAAATACCTGGCGCAAGTATGGCATAGATCCTCAAAAACCCACCGTAATTCCACAATTTAATGTGCCTAGAGGATTATCGCCTGCTCAAGTTGGATTTTACAGTAAAAGAAATGTTTCTATAGAGTTTCTTACTGTTTCAATAATAAGTCTGGCTGTAAAAGGATTTATCAAAATAAAGGAAGAAAAAACAACTACCCTTTTTGTTTTTAAGGATACAAATTATACGCTTACCAAAGAAAAAGAAGAAGGAAAAGACGCATTACCAGAAGATGAAAAAGCAGTGATGAATGGTTTATTTTCTGGCTCTAAGAAAAGCATTAAAGCCGATGGAGAATATGAAAGTCGATTTGCTACAACAAAAACTAAATTCACCAATAGTTTTAATGACGAGCTAAAGGAGATTAACCTGGGGAATAATAGAAAGTTTCTTTGGATTCCATTTCTTTTAGTAGCTGCATTCTGGATAGTGGTGGCTTTTTACAATACCGCTTCAGTGTTTACAAGTGCTATTAGTATTGGAGTTTTACTTTTCATACCCTTGCTCCTTACCATCCCATTATTTGTTTTTAGTTCTGCATTTAAAATCAATTTTAAGTTTGCATTGGTATATAGGACTATAGTGATATTTATTACGGCATTGCTTATAGGATTTGTATTGTTAGATGTAGTGCCACTCCCATTCACTTTGAAAGTTGTCCTATTGTTTTCATTCCTAGCACTAATCTTATTCTTGGCTTATGCATACCTCATAAAGCAACCTACCGAAGATTCCCTTGCACTCGCCGCAGAAATAGAAGGCTTTAAAATGTATTTGAAAGCTGCAGAGGAAAAACAACTACAAATGTTTAATGCCCCAAAGCATACGCCAGAATTATTTGAAAAATATTTGCCTTATGCAATGGCACTAGGTGTAGATAAAATTTGGGGAGAGAAGTTTTCTTCTGTGTTGAATTCCGCTATGCAAGATAAAAGCTATACCCCTACTTGGTATGCGGGCACCAATTTTAGCAGCAATAGTTTTTACAGTATAGGTAATGATATTTCCTCTACTATTTCGAGTAGCTCTGTAGCTCCAAGTAGCAGTGGCAGTGGTGGTGGATGGAGTAGCGGAAGTGGCGGTGGAGGTTCATCAGGCGGCGGCGGAGGTGGAGGTGGTGGAGGCGGTTGGTAAAAACTGTTAGTATAGAATAAAGCACGATTAGCAGTAATTACTACTCTATTTTATATTTTCCCTGTACAAATGAACTGATAATATTCTTTAAAGTTGCTTGTATCAAACTATTTACTAGTATCAATTATTACGATTCACAAAATAAAACCAACCGTTCACAAAGTTTTGAAAAGAATTAATTCCTGCTAACTAATATTTGTCTTTTAAACCTTAAATACTAAGAACAATGAAAAAATTATTAGTGATTGCAATTATTGCTACTAGTGCTGCTTTTAACCTACAGGCTGGCACAACCTTACCAATTAGTAACACAGAAATTGTGACAAAGCTCGATGGAAAATTATCTATCAAAATAAAAAATGATACAGATGATGATTTCTCAGTCTATAATTCTGGAAGTAATAGCTCTTACAGACTTGCTAAAAACGTAACCACAACAATCAAAATGGATGTAGGAGATAAGCTGTTCTATTATGAAAAAGGAAAGAAAGGAAAAGAAATCTTAACTGCTACTGCAGATATGGATGGCAAGGTTCAGCTGTTTAGTAAGCTATAATACTACAATACGATTTGGACTCAATGATTGGCGGGTTGAGCTGCCATCAACATAAATCCAAAATATTAGAAACTCTTGCACTTAAGGTGCGAGAGTTTTTTTATTGCTTGTAATTTTAATTAATTCTGAAGCTGGCCAGTTTTTACTATTTTCATAAATGTAATACAAGTGCAAATTGAAAAGGCAGAAAGGTGGAATCAACTGATATGAGATTTATACCGTCCATATTTATTCTACAGTCCAATTCCGCTATCGCTGCATTGTACTGTGAATAAATTATAACGGCATTATCCCTTAGTGTACACTGGACTAAATAGAATTTATATTGGGTATTACTATTTGATGACTTATTAACCCTACAGTCAAAATTCAGATATTTACAAAAATGAGCTATGAGCAAACGACAAGCAGCAAAGTCCGCAAAAGAACAAGAAGCCCGTTTTGGTAAATCATTTACCAATATAGATGAATACCCAAATCATCTTGATTTTCGATGTATGGAGAATTTTGATGATAATGCCTTTGCGCATTTAATGAAAGGTATCAAAGGGGTAAATATGCTTGATGTAAATGAGACAGACATTGGCAATCATAGCATCACACTTCTCACTAGCTTAGAATATGTAAATGAACTCCGAGCCAAAGAATGTATTAATCTTACTGATGATTGTACAGATGCCCTTAACAAAATAGAAAGTCTTGCATTTCTCCACCTAAAGAGCACGGCCATCACCATTGACGGTCTTTTGAAATTAAAAGATTTATCGAACCTTAAAACACTAATGTTTTCTGCTGATGATGTAGTAGCGATAAAGGACAAACTCGTGCAGTTAAAATTACTTCTACCAGGCTGTGAGTTAGTCATCAATTCAAAACCATATTATACGAATGCAGTAGATATTTTCTTGGCAGCAATAAAAGATGGGCCATTTAAGACTCGATTAAAAATAAAAACCGAATTACTAGATACTACTTGGGATGACTCCCTTGTCAGATCAGAGACAGGGAGGATAACAGCTGGCACAGGTACTACTTATTCAATTGACGATATTGAATGGGTAGAAATAAAAGGCACCACAGATATAGAATTTGAAAACGAAACTGAATTAAATGAACCCTACAATCCTCAAGAACTAATGACCCTTTTAGAAAACTTAGAATTTCCGTTTATGATAACTGATGGGATTCTTAGTGTTTATCTTCTAGACAAAGAGATATAATATTTTCATTTCAACTCAAATTCTACAGACGATTAATTTTATATTTCGACAATAAAATCTTCCCAATTACAGCAATGACAAATGCCCACTTTTATCTTACTCTTGGTGCTTTAAATATTAAATAAATTTATTGTAAGTATATTTAGACCTATTAAAAAAGGAACCACTCTATTTAGACTTTTAAATAATTGTCTAATGATTTCTTAGTAACCTTTTGTATCAGATTATGAAAATGAATTCAGGATTTTACAAATTAAAATTAAAAAAGCATTTATTTGTTTTTCTAATATCATTGGTTTTAGGCCATCTTCCAATCTCTACCTTTGCGCAACGCAATATCGTAGATAGCTTAGAAAAGGTACTTCGTAAAACAAAAGATGATACTCTGATCGCTATCTTATTGGAAAAACAAGCTAATGCACTTAGTAAATATGCACCGGATAGCGCATTTACTTTAGCAAGAAAAGCCTATCAAGCAGCAGTAAACAGTAATTACAATGCAGGGCAGTCCAAGTCACTAGGCACATTAGCTAATATATCAATGAGTATAGGCAATTACCCTAAAGCGCTAGACTATAACCTACAAATACTACAACTAGAGGAGAATAGCAGTTCAAAAGAAAAACTTGCTGGCGTATTGATGAATATCGGAATTGTGTATGTGTTGCAAGAGCAATATAATAATGCGCTTGCCTACTATTACAAGGCAGATTCTGTGATAGTTAAATACAATATAGAAGTATATAAATATAATATCGCTGTAAATATGGGCGATGTTTTTGATAGATTAAATAAGTCTGACTCTGCGTTCAAATATTTTTTTAAATCCCTAGCTCTTGCTAAAGGCAAGGACGACCATTATAGAACTGGTGCAGCACTCGTAGGATTAGGGCACAGTTATGTAAAAATGGAATCCTACGGTTTGGCATTTGAAAATTATAAAGAAGGTATCGCGGATCTTAAACAGGTGGATGCGCATGATCTCTTATGCGAGGCTTATCTTGGAATGTCCAACCTACATTTTAAGATAAATAAGTTTGCCATTGCAAAACAATTTGCAGATAGTGCTTACAGCATAAGTAAAAATGATGGATTCCTGCCAAGACAGCTAGAAGCCAGTCAAACACTTGCTAAAATATACAAAGAGGAAAATAACATAGATAGTAGCTTTTTTTACTTGAACAATACTATTGCCCTAAATAATGAAATAAACAGCAAAGCGAGAATTAGAGAATTACAAATTCTATCAAGTAGCGAAAGTCAAAGACAATTAGAAATAGCGGAGAAAAAAGAGCGAGATGCAGCAGAAAGAAAACAACAACTAAGGTTGCTATTTGTGGGAATGCTAATCCCTGGATTTTTTGTATTCGTATTATTGCTAAGTAGAGTGCATATACACCTAAGAATACTTAAATTCCTAGGTGTATTGTCACTCATATTCCTATTTGAGTATATTACTTTACTCTTTCACCCTTTTGTAGCTAACCTAACCCATCACAACCCATTTTTAGAAATTATCATTTTCGTAGCGGTAGCAATGATAATTATTCCGCTTCATCATAAAACTGAAAAATGGCTGATAACTTGGTTGCTAAGGAATAAACCTGCTAAAGATCAAGAGAAACTCAAATTAGAAATTAAAAAAATTCAAATTAATTTACGGGAGCTGGACTAGGCGCAGAACCTGCAGGCACTACTGGTCTTGTGTTTCCAGAATCCATTGGCTCTGTAGCTTCCTTTTTAATTTCAATTGTTTCTTTTTTCTCAATTGTTGTTTCTTTCTTTTCTTCGTTACAGCTAACTAAAACTGCAGAAAATAATAAGGCAAATGCAACTGGTGCAACTAATTTTTGATACGTTTTTTTCATAATAAATTATTTATTTTGATAATATTACGTAAATTTCTGAACAAATTCACTTTTTTGAGATATATCCTAACTTTAAAATCTAATTTTTCAGTTAGTTTCTTTTCTAATTTTATTTACTACAATCATGAAAAAACTAACCTTACTTTTAACGATTATCTTTTTATCAACTACGCTGAATGCGCAATCTATCTTCGAAATAACTACCACTGAAACGCAAAATGAATTTCCAAATCAAAAGTATCTTTTCGTTATGGTTGGCGATGGTACAGCATTCATAAAGAATAGTATAGGTCGCAATTTCCAGAATGCAAACCTACCTAGCGAAATCGTTTTGAAAGAAATCTTACCGTTAACTGGCAATGAAGAAAAGCCAGATTCTTTGATTTACTATGAAGGTAAAGGCGTTCAGTTTTCTTCAATGAATAGTACCGAGGGTAATTTCGTTATGTGTATGCAGATAACAAAAAGTGGCAGTGTTATACCGATAGGAATTATCAATGATAGTGCTGCAATTGTACATCTGAAAAATGGACAAAAAAATATTGATTTTAAAATGATAAGTTTTGACGCTATTCAAGATATTAAACCGTCTTCAGAAACCGCATTGAAACTTGCGAATTATTTCAAATCAAACGATCCGTTTTATATCAGCCTTTTTCAAAATAATTCAAGAGACCTTAATCCTGCTCAAAAAAATATAAAATTATTTTTACTAGTAGTCGCTAATACAAATGATAAAGAAATAGGCGTGTCAGCTGCAAAGGATATGGCTGCGTTTTTTGATTATTTTAAATCCCTAACTAGCTACCTAGGAATTGCATTTGTACCCATTAAAATTTCTGGAGAAAACTATAACAAGCAAAATGTATTAAATAATATTAATAAAATTACGCCAGGTCCACAAGACATCGTTATATTCTATTATTCT
>JBBRHK010000072.1:0-9923 GCA_038222815.1 Chitinophagales bacterium | reverse complement strand
TCCAGCCCCTGTTACATCAGTCGCTAAATAATTAAAATCTAATGTAGCTACAAAATTTGTGATGCCTGTACTAGCGGTATTCCAGTATCTGTTTATTTTTACTGTGGCTGCAGGAGCGTTATTATTAGGATGAACTGAATTTACGACATTCATACTAACAGAGGCGCCCCCTGCAAAAGTTCCACTGGCAAAGCTTACTGAGCTAGGGGTGTAATTTGTTCTTCCAATAGGGAAAGAAAAACTACCTGGGGCTGTGAATAATTTTTTTACAACTCCAGTACTAGATGTCTTTATAAACTTTAAGTTAGTTGCACCTACAACCGAACCAGTAGCAGCAATCGTTAAATCAAAACCATTGATTTCTAAAGAGCCATTAGTAAGTGTGAGGGTGGTAAGTGATAATTGCGAGGCTAATGATAGTCCTGCATTGGGTGTATTGATGGTAAGTTGGTTTAAACCTTCAGCGCCACTTGTAAATTTTAAATTAGGATAAGTACCTATGGCACTAATAAAGGTTAGGTTAGATGTTGCGCTTCCAGTAAATGTTCCGTTGCCGACGATTGTTGCATTTTGACCAGCCGTACCAAGAATTAGCGTTCTGCCATTTATGTTTATGGCATTGGCAGCGTTATTAAAATCTATCACATTACCACCACCTGGTGCTGAAATTGTGAGATCTGAATTTAGCTGCACTACTGAGTTTCCCGTGAGTAACACGTAAGGTAAATTAGGATTCGCACCAGTTGAAGATATAATTTGAGGGTTAGCAACCCCTGTAAAGAAAAAAGCTTTACTGTTACTGTTCAAAGTATAGCCTGATATTAAACTAAGATTGCCTCCTATATAAATATCTTTATTGGGATTGCCAGTGTTAGAAAGATTAAGTATGCCAGATAATTCGAAATTACCCGTCACATTTATCTGTCGGTCATTACAAGTCAATGCAGAACCATTGTCTACTGTTATATTTCCAAATGCAAATTGATTTGCAGAACCAGATAGACTCACTTCAGTATTGGCTCTTATACGCACATTCGAAGGAGTACCAATTCCTGCACTAGTTGTATTATTAGAAGTCCATTCCAAAGACTGGTTATAAGTACCACCACTTGCATAAGTTAATGTAGAGCCTGCTTGATATTCAGGAGAATTACTAACTATAAATGCAGTTGGGTTCATAGATAGATTGCCGAGGGGAGCAATTCTTAGCCCACTAGCACCAAGTGATATAAGCCCTGCGTTTATATTTGCTGTGCCTTGAACAGTGATCGATGAACCAGCAGAGATTGTGGTATTACTAAAAACATTAAAATTGGCACTCACAGTTCGTACAGTCGACATATCTATCGACAAATTACTACCAGGGAGAATACGTACGTTACTTGGAGAATTAGTAGTAGGCCAAAAGCAACCATTGTTGTTGTAGTTGTAAATTGGAGCCCCTGTATTAAAATGAAGACTAGAGCTTGCACCCAAGTAAACGAATGCTGTTCCATCAGCAAATGTTCCAACGTTAATTTGAAAAGTACCGAATATGGTAGTGCTACCAATACGATTTAGTGTACCAGAGTTATCGTTTAAATAAATTATTGTGCCAATTGTGATTGTAACATTATCACCAGCTATTGGTGCTACATTTCCTAACCAACTTGTACCATCAGACCAAGCACCAATGATATTATCTTTTGAAACAATATCAGCTGCTGAAATATGCTTAGTTCCAATTATGGTAAATAGGATTAAAAGAAAAATCTTTGATAAACAAATATTTCCAGCCATAGTAGCTTTGTGGTAAAAAAAACGCATAACAATCTTCTTTTTATAGTATAATTATAAATGAAGTTTTGTCGTAGGATGGACTGGATTGTGTAAATATAATCAATTAATGTCATCCGCTGCAATCAATGAGACAGTACATAATTGGCTATTTTTTGATTTAAAATAATTAAAATCAACTTTTTTGTTTTTGAATATTTTCTATCTGCTCTTTTAGTTATTGACTTAATGGAGATTTTCAACGAATCGACAGTTAAAAGGTATTGATAGAGCCAGCCATTTTGATTAAATGAATTTCACTTATAAATCCTATGCCTAACTTCGCCCAATGGCAAAAATATTAGTTACTGGAGGTTGTGGTTACATTGGCAGTCATTGTATTGTGGAACTTCTACAGCAAGGGCATACCGTTTTGAGTATTGATAATTACAGTAGAAGTCGCCCAGAAGCGATGCAAAACATAGAGAAAATTACCGGGCAGCAAGTGCGAAATTATGCGGTAGATCTTTGTAACATTGATGAAACAGTGGCCGTTTTTAATGAGCATCCTGATGTAGAAGGAATTATTCACTTTGCTGCTTACAAAGAAGTAGGGGAGTCAGAAGATCAACCTTTGATGTACTATCAGAATAACCTAAATGCACTCATCAACATTCTGCAATGCGCTGCAGATTTTAAAGTGCCGCAATTTATATTTTCTTCCTCTTGCACGGTTTACGGAAGTCCAGATACAGCCTGTGTTACTGAAGAAACCCCTTGGAAGCCTGCTGCCTCTAGCTATGGCGCTACTAAGCAAATGGGGGAGGAGATAGTGACGAGTGCAGTGAAGCGTTATCCATTCTTGAAAGCTGCATTATTGAGGTATTTTAATCCTGTAGGCGCACATCCAAGTTTGCTAATAGGTGAATTACCAAAAGGCAGACCAGCTAACCTAGTACCGGCTATTACACAAGCAGCGATAGGCAAAATAAAAGATTTTACCATCCACGGTACTGATTATGATACAAAGGATGGCAGCTGTGTGAGAGACTTTATTCACGTAAGTGACATTGCAAGAGCACACGTAAATGCTTTTGACTTTTTGCAAACTGTTGAGGAAGAAAATCGCATTTATATCTATAATCTTGGTACTGGTAACGGTGTTACCGTCCTAGAATTAATAGAGGCATTTGAAAAAGTGAACGGAGTAAAATTAAAATATACAAAAGGGGATCGTCGCCCTGGTGATGTAGAAGCCATTTATGCTAATAACCAAAAAGCAAGACAAGACCTGCACTGGGAGCCTTTGTACGGGCTAGGAGAAATGATGCGAACGGCTTGGGAGTGGGAGAGGAAGAATGTTTAGGAGGTTAGATGTTTAGAAGTTTACGGTTTAGAGGAGTTTAGAGGGTTTAGTTGGTTTAGAAGTTTAGACGGTTAGTTGTTCACTTTGATTACTAATAATTATTTACTTGGATTACCAATAGAGAGGCAGGAATGAAAATTTGAGTTTAAAAAACTAATAACTCCTGATAACTATCGGGATTCATAATTAATCACTATTTCTTGATAACTAATAACTCATCATTTATCACTAATAACTAATTTCTCCTATCTTGCAAGCAAAAAAATACTATGCTAAAGGATATTGAAGTTACTGGTAAAAAAGATACAAGAAGTGGTTTTGGCGATGGTTTATTAGAAGCGGCTACAGAAAATGAAAACATTGTAGCGCTCACTGCCGACCTTGCGGGTTCTTTAAAACTTCAAGGATTTATAAAAGCTTTTCCGGAGCGCTTTATTCAAGTAGGTATTGCAGAAGCCAATATGATGGGCATTGCAGCCGGTCTTACAATCGGTGGAAAGATTCCATTTACGACCACATTTGCAAATTTCAGTACAGGAAGGGTGTATGATCAAATAAGACAAAGTATTGCCTATAGCAATAAGAATGTAAAAATATGTGCTTCCCATGCTGGACTTACACTGGGTGAAGATGGTGCAACACATCAGATATTAGAAGATATAGGAATGATGAAGATGCTACCTGGAATGACTGTGGTGGTTCCTGCAGATTATAATCAAACGAAGGCTGCAACAAAAGCCATTGCAAAATATGAGGGACCTGTTTACCTCCGTTTTGGTCGCCCGGTGTGGCCAATATTTACCAAAGAAGAAGATTTTGTTTTAGGTAAAGTACAAAAGATGAATGAAGGTAAAGATGTGAGCATTTTTGCCTGCGGTCATATGGTGTGGCAAGCTGTAGAAGCTGCTAAGATTCTAGAAGAAAAAGGCATCAGTGTAGATTTAATAAATGTGCATACTATCAAGCCTTTGGATGTAGAAGGCATCAGAGCTTCCATAGAAAAAACTTTGTGCGCCGTTACTGCAGAAGAGCATAATATCATCGGTGGACTTGGAGATAGCGTTGCTCAAGTAGCCGCTACGCACCGTCCTATCCCTATTGAGTATGTAGGTACGCAAGATACATTTGGCGAAAGCGGAACACCAACAGAACTCCTGGTGAAATACGGTCTTAGCCCTGATGATATTGTAAAAGCTGCGGAGAAGGTGATAGCTAGGAAGAACGGTTAGGCGGTTAGGGGTTTAGAAGTTGAGGGTTTAGAGTGTTTAGAAGGTTTAGTTAATTTAGTAGGTTTAGAGTTTAGTTCAGGGTTTAGAAAGTTTAGAGGGTTTAGATTTAGGAATCAGGGAGAGGGATATCACAGTTTTTTAAAAAAAAGACTAGCAGAAATCAAGATGGATAATTTGAGTTTAAAAAACTAATAACTAATCACTCATCACTAATAACTGAAAAGTAATTCGTAATTACTTTACCTTTGCCTATGGCTACAAGAAATAACCCAAAGACAACTCCAATCTCTTCTAAATTTTTTGGTGAAGGACTTACTTTTGATGATGTACTGCTGGTGCCAGCATACTCCGAAATTCTTCCCACAGGTGTAGATATCACCACCAATCTTACAAAAAATATTGTCCTCAATATTCCATTGCTGAGCGCTGCTATGGATACCGTTACAGAAGCTAGCTTAGCCATCGCATTAGCGAGAGAAGGTGGGCTAGGCGTGTTACATAAAAATATGGGCATAGAAGCGCAGGCAGATATGGTGCGTAAAGTAAAAAGAAGTGAAAACGGACTCATTGCCGATCCATACACATTGAAGCCCGAAGCCACTATTGGCGAGGCTTTGCATCTGATGCGGCAGAATGGTATTGGTGGTATTCCTGTGGTAGATAATAATAATTTTCTTGTAGGAATGCTCACGAATAGAGATCTGAGATTAGAAACAGATATGAAAAAATCAGTTTCTAAAGTAATGACAACAGAAAATTTAATTACAGCACCAGAGGGAACAGATTTAAAAAAAGCCGCTCTACTTTTTTCAAAAAATAAAATTGAAAAATTACCAGTAGTAGATAAGAAGGGAAAGCTGATCGGTCTCATTACATTTGGAGATATTTTAAAATTATCAAGCCATCCTTACGCTGCAAAAGATAGCACAGGTAGACTGCTCGTGGGTGCTGGTGTTGGCATTACGGCAGATAGCCTGCTAAGAGTAGAAGCATTGTATGCAGCCGGCGTAAATGTTATCTGCCTAGACAGTGCACACGGTCACACTAAAGGTGTGATAGATACTTTAAAAGCCATCAAGAAAAAATACAAAACCTTAGATGTAATAGCAGGTAATATTGCTACTGCTGCTGCTGCTAAAGCATTAGCAGCCGCTGGAGCAGATGCTGTGAAAGTGGGTATCGGTCCAGGTTCTATTTGTACCACAAGAATTGTGGCAGGTACAGGTGTACCACAAATTACTGCAGTGTTAGAAGTAGCCGCAGCTCTAAAAAATTCAAAAGTAGGAATTATAAGTGATGGTGGTATTCGCTACACAGGCGATATGGTAAAGGCTCTAGCAGCTGGCGCAGATACAGTAATGATGGGTAATATGTTTGCTGGTACTGAAGAAAGTCCGGGAGAAACCATCATTTACGAAGGAAGAAAATTTAAGCAATACCGTGGTATGGGTAGTCTTGGCGCAATGGCGCAAGGAAGTAGTGATAGGTATTTTCAAAGCGGCGAAGCCGATGCTAAAAAATATGTTCCAGAGGGAATTGAAGGACGTGTAGCTTTTAAGGGAAGCCTTAGCGAAGTAACACATCAGTTTACCGGTGGGCTTCGTGCAGGAATGGGGTATTGTGGTGCTCAAAATATTAAAGCACTACAACAAGCTCAATTTATAAAAATCTCCAATGCAGGGATGAATGAAAGTCACGCACACGATGTAGCTATTACGAGAGAGGCGCCTAATTACAGTAGATAGTGATTAGTGATTAGTGATTAGTGATTAGTGATTAGTGATTAGTGCCTTTTGCAATTTACTAAAAGACTTTCCTCTTAGGAACTCTAAGATCCAAGACTATTCTTTAGTTTTTTCTTTGAAGTAATAATAGAACTAGTAATAAGCTTCATTACCTCAATACACTGACTGTAAATACTGTCAAATTGGTCTTTTGTAAGAAATTCTCCCACTTCTAAAAGTTCCAGCCAGTAAAGGGTTTCATTGCATTCTTTTTGAGCAACTGCTAGCTTATGAATAAAATCTTTAACACTCTCGGCATTTTGTGCCTCTCTCACATTTGCACCTACAGAAGTTCCACATCGTAGCATCTGTTTTGACATTACAAATTCCTTCTTCTCCTCTAGTAAATACTTATATAGCTTTACGATTCTGGTAGCCATCATAAAACTCTTCTCTTTCAAAACTCCCTCAGCCATAATAACTATTTGGATAAAAAATATTCATTTACAAGAAATATGCTGCCAACAATTAAGAATGCGATTGATTCTAATTATAAAATTCTAAGTCTAGAGAACTAATCACTCATCACTAATAACTCATCACTTAAAGGCGTTCAGCCCTGTAACATCCATACCAGTAATGAGCAAATGAATATCGTGTGTTCCTTCATAAGTAATTACACTTTCAAGATTCATCATATGTCGCATTACGCTGTACTCGCCTGTAATGCCCATTCCGCCTAGCATTTGACGAGCATCTCTACAAATATTTGTGGCTATTTCGCAGGCATTACGTTTCGCCATACTTACTTGTTGCGGTGTAACTTTTCCTTCATTCATTAGTACACCAAGTCTCCAATTAAGTAATTGCGCTTTAGTAATTTCTGTAATCATTTCTGCCAGCTTCTTTTGCTGTAATTGAAAACCACCAATTGGTCTTCCAAATTGCATACGCTCTTTACTATAATTTAATGCCGTATCGTAGCAATCCATTGCAGCGCCAATAGCACCCCAAGCTATACCATACCTAGCTTTTGTAAGGCAACCAAGTGGGCCTTTTAATCCCTGCACATTAGGTAAAATATTTTCTTTAGGCACTTTCACATCTGCAAAAACAAGTTCTCCTGTTGCACTCGCTCTCAAGCTCCACTTGCCGTGGGTTGTAGGCGTGGTAAATCCTTCCATTCCTCTTTCTACAATCACACCACGAATAATATCTTGCTCATCCCTCGCCCACACTACTGCCACTTGTGCAAAGGGAGCATTGCTGATCCACATTTTAGCACCATTTAAGATGACGTGGTCTCCAGCGTCTTTAATATTTGTAAGCATATTGCCTGGGTCACTACCATGATCTGGTTCTGTAAGTCCAAAGCAGCCCAGCCATTCACCGCTAGCCAATTTTGGTAAATATTTTTTTCTTTGTTCTTCACTACCATAAGCATAGATGGGATACATCACCAAACTGCCCTGCACACTAGCCGTACTGCGGACGCCACTATCACCTCTTTCCAATTCTTGCATCATTAATCCGTAGCTAATATAATCTAATCCGCCACCACCATATTCCTCTGGCACTGTAGGACCAAAACAACCTAAGTCACCAAGCTGCTTTACAATCTGCTCCGGAAATTCAGCACGCTGCGCATAATCTTCTATGATAGGAGATATTTCTTTCTTCACATAACTGCGTACAGATTCTCTAATTAATATATGTTCTTCGGTAAGCAATTCATCCATCATAAAATAATCTGGAGAATTAAAATTATCAGTTTTTACAGCCATACAATCGTGCTTTTTTTGCCTTGCAAATATACCATTTAGCTATTGCTTTATCAATAACAAAATTGTTCGCTTCCCTCCGTTAATTTTCTATTTATTTCTTGGAGCATCGAGGTAAAATCTCTTTTCAGTTTTATATTCGGGCTATCCATTACAATCTTTCCGTCCGCTACGGCGGACCAGGAAAGGATTTTCATTCCTATCCCGGCTAGGTTGAGCTGTAACAATTCTATTGGGCTTTTACCAGCTTACAGATTGTATTACCTAAAGAATTTATAGACTTAAATAAAACTTTCCAAGTTATCTTAGTGAATCACTCCTCACAGTCCGCCGCGGCGGACGACCTTATGTTTAAGTTTTAATTGTGCCACGAAACCTACCCAACGAAAAGCATTTACAGCTTCGCAAGAATTATTACAAGCCCACTTTTTTAAATACATTTACAACCTATAAAATGTTATCAAAAGTAAAAATACACGCCCATTTCCTAGCTACAGCTAATAGCAGTATAGCAAGAATAGAAGCTGCCCTTGCCGACTTAAAGGAAAGCGGTGCGAACGAAACCAAGAGTACCGCAGGCGATAAGCACGAAACCGCTTTGGCTATGCTTCAGATAGAGCAAGCTAATTTTCGTGCCCAGCTCACAGATGCACAGGAAAAAAAAGCTATGCTTCAAAAATTAAATCCTTCTATTGTGACTAAGGAGATAAGAATTGGAAGTTTGGTAATAACCAATAAAAATACGGTTTACATTAGTGCTGCTTTAGGAAAGCAGATGATAGATGCGGCTGAAATTGTTGCCATCTCTCCGCAATCTCCACTGGGCGCTAAGCTTATCGGACGAGAGATAGGAGCTTCTGTGGACATAAATGGAAATGTTTTTAATATAGAAAAAGTATTCTAGCTTTTCTTGCTTCTATCGATTAAATCAATAAAGCTTCTGACAATCTACTTAAGTCCAAATAAGCACATAGCTATATTACCATTTTATTGGGTTCATACTTTAGACCATATTACCATTTGTTTCGTACATTTAGGTAATTATCAAGGTAAAGTATGGTAGAGAAAATTTCCGAAGGCATAAAAATTAGCGTAGAAACAAGGTTTCAGCCAGAGTTTAGCAATGCAGCTACGGCTGAGTGTATGTTTGCCTATAAGGTCTATATTACCAATAATAATGAGTTTCCGGTGCAATTGCTAAGTAGAAAATGGCAGATTTTTGATAGCATTGGTACTCACAGAGAAGTGGCTGGCGATGGTGTAGTGGGTGAGCAACCGGTAATACAGCCCGGTGGAACCTATAATTACACCAGTGGTTGTAATCTTAACAGTGAAATGGGTAGAATGAGTGGCACTTACCAATTGATGAATCTGTTTAGTAAAAAACTTATTACAGCTCAGATTCCAGCTTTTGAACTTATAGCAGATTTTAAACAAAATTAGTTGCAGATATGTTACTAATTAGGCAAATGCCTGAGTAAGCAGTATTTTTGCAAAAATTACCCCCCAATAAATAAATAAAAATTAAAATGGCGACTAAATTAATATTCAACAATAAGAATAATGATTTCTTTACAGCATTGAAGCAAAATGTAGATAATTATTTTGTTTCTAATAAGATAGAAAAAACAGGTGATTATAGATTGTATATTAAAACAATCGTCTTGCTTGCTACATTTATAGGTACTTATATTACAATAATGGTAGTACCTATGGCTTGGTACTTTATCCTTCCACTTTGTATCTTACTTGGTGCAGCAGCGGCTGGTATTGGCTTGGCCATTATGCATGATGCTAACCACGGAGCGTATAGTAAAAACAGTACGCTGAATGACGCACTCGGATTATCGATGAATATGCTAGGTGCGAACGCATATTTCTGGAAGCAGAAGCATAATATTATTCACCATACTTATACTAACGTAGATGGTATAGATGATGATATTGCAAAGAGTCCAATTATTAGACAATGCGAAAGTCAAAAATGGGTACCCGCACATAAAGTGCAGCATTTATATTTATTTCCTATTTACTCTTTGAGTATTTTATTCTGGGTGTTCATCATGGA
>JBBRHK010000071.1:0-9936 GCA_038222815.1 Chitinophagales bacterium | reverse complement strand
AAATGAAGCTATTAGACACTTTTTATTACTATTATTTTTTGTTTTATAAAAAAATAATCAAAGACCCGGAACCTCATTTTGCCACAGTTCTAGGGTTGGGCCTCAGTTGTTCATTGTTAGTAAATGGTACAATAAATCTAGTTGCATTAAAGTATTATTGCTATCAAGTGCCGGTTTTGTTACAGTTCAGTATACTGCTTTTCATTATTGGAATTCTCTATTTTATTTATCATCGGACCGAAAGAGCAAAAGAAATTGTAAAAACTAGAAATGTGATATTCAATAGTCCAACTGTTTCAGTTATTTCCACTCTGCTATTTTTCTTGCTCGGCGTATCTTGGTTATTTTGGGGTCCAATTTGTGGCAGAAGTATTTTAGAAAGTTGTAGGTAAAAAATGACAATGTAATACTAGACGATTCATTGTAACTTCAGATTAATGAAATACGTAGCTTTTTTTATATTTTCATCCTTGCTTTTTGTGTCATGCAGTGAATCTCTTTGTGGTAAATTATCGGGTGAATGGAAACGCCAATATGATAGTGCCAATAAATTTTCTGCCAAATTAAAACTAGAGAATATCCCTTGCGATTTTTACTATATAAATGTTGTTGTCTTAGATGGATTAGTCGACACTGCCTCTATTCATAAAGTTCATAAGTTTTTATACAATCCAAAAAACAATAGCGGCTGGCAAGCTTTACTTGTTTATAGCAATGAAGGAAAGTATCTTTTTACTCATAATTATAATGATAGTATTTTTATTCAGAATGGCGACTAATAAGGTGTTCTCACTAGCAAATAAAGGTCCCTATTAGTTCAAGTTTGCGCTGCTTTGACTTTGGCAGTTTTAGTTCTACGAGTCTTCCAGAAAAAAAATAGAGACAAGTCAACTGAGCTTTTAAAAAGGCTACTCGTTTCTCAAAACAAAAAAAGGATAACATTTCTGCTATCCTTTTTTCTTAAAAAAATCAATTATTTATTTACGATCTCTCGTACCAAAAGTTCTTTTTCTTTTTTCTCCTCCAGAGTCAGATGATCTGCTACTTCCACTATACGATCTGTCAGATCCTCCAGACGAACGATCGCCGCCGTAAGACCTTTCTCCACCACCTGATCTTTCTCTGCCACCTCTGTAGCCATCATTGCTTGGTGCAGATCTGCGTCCTTCGTCAGATGGTTTTTTAAATCCACCATCAGCTTCATTCATTCTTACCGTGCGGTTGTTGTATTTTTTACCATCGATAGAGCTGATCATTTTAGCAGCGCTAGCGTGGTCTATCTCTACCCAAGTATTCATATCTCTCATATCTATTTTACCAAGCACTTCTTTATCTAAGTTGCTCTCATCTAAAATAAATTGTAAGAAACTTGCTTTGTAAAAACCATCTTTAGAACCAAGATTTACAAACAATCTTGTATATCCATTATCTCTTCTATTAAATGACGTTCTTTCTTTTCTGCTTCCATCATTAGGTGCACTAGAAGAATTTCTGTCATCATTTCTTGGCTTACGACCTGCATCTTTTGCATTTAGATCTTCTGCACCTTCGTAATATTTTAAGAAATGATCAAACTCAAGAGCAGCAACTCTTTGCAAGATTTCCTCTTTAGTTACATCTTGGAATTTCTCTAATAAATCTGGTAAGTAAGTTTCATAATCACCGTTAGAGATATCTGTATTCATCAGCTTCTCCATAAAATGGAAAAATTGTTTTCTACATACATCTTTACCGCTAGGAATATCCATTTTGTGAAATTGGCTATTCACCATTTTCTCTAAACTTTTAATTTTAAAAGTTTCTCTTGTATGACAAATACTTTGACAGATACCAGTTTTACCAGCTCTACCTGTACGACCACTTCTATGGGTGTACACTTCCATATCATCAGGAAGTTCGTAGTTGATAACGTGTGTAATTCCGTCTACGTCAATACCTCTTGCTGCTACGTCAGTCGCAATCAATAATTGTAAAGCCTTCGTACGGAAACGTCCCATTACTCTATCTCTCTGCTGCTGTGTAAGATCCCCGTGCAATGATTCTATTTCATAACCAGCTTTACTTAGTCTTTCGCTAATGTCTTGTGCATCTGCTTTGGTTCTTGTAAAGATGATACCATACATACCAGGATTAAAATCTATCAAGCGCTTTAAAGTCTCGTACCTAGAATGTGCAGGAGAAACAAAAAATTGATGGTCAATGTTAACATTACCACTGTTCTTTTTACCTACTGTTACTTCTTTAGGAGAAGTCATAAAGTTTTTGCTAATAGCTCTTACTGCCGGTGGCATAGTTGCACTAAATAACCAAATACTTTGTCTGTTAATCGTATTCTTTAATACAAAATCAATATCGTCACGGAAGCCCATATTCAGCATTTCATCTGCCTCATCTAGCGCTACGAATTTTACTTTTTGTAAATCAATTGCTTTCCGTTCTATCAAATCAATTAATCTTCCTGGAGTAGCTACAACAATTTGAGTACCTCTACGTAGATTTCTGATTTGCATAGAAATACTTGCACCACCGTACACTGCTTCTACCATTACACCTCTTGTTGTGGTAGAGTAGGATACTAGATCATTTGTAATCTGTAAACACAATTCTCTTGTAGGACATACAATAAGAGCCTGCGGAAATTTATCTGCAGCTTCGATCAATTGTAAAAGTGGTAATCCAAAAGCAGCCGTCTTTCCTGTACCTGTCTGTGCAAGTCCTACAAAGTCAGTAGTGCCAGAAAGTAAAATAGGAATTGCTTGTTCCTGAATCGGTGTAGGCGCTGTAAAGCCTAGTTTAGCCACAGCAGCTACAATGTTTTCGTTTAAGCCTAAGGCTTCAAAACCATTAACTTCATTGATGCTTGTTGCATCTGTCTCGTTGATGCTAGTAGCATCAATGTCTTGTACACTTACGGTGTCCAATTCGTTGTTCATATAAAATGATTAATAAGATGATAGGGCTACGGATTGAATCCAATAAATAAGCACAATACATTTCCCCAAAAAAATGGTCAGATGTTGCGCTTTTGCCGTTTATCTCTTTAAGTAAAAAGGAAGGATAAGATTGTAATCCTCACTAACAGCGTGTAGCACGTCAAGTGAACACATATAAATTTCGCCGCGAAGGTAATGATATTTTTGTTATTACATCATATTATTTAATATTGACCTATTTTTTTAACAACTTTAGTTTGATTTTCATTTCAAAAGAGGTGCCAATTGTTTGCTTTAGATTGACTGAAGAAATTTCAAGAATATGTTAAGGAATATGCTATTAACATTCTATTGCAAATAACATATTTAAACCTTCTTTATTTTCGATTATCTCTATTACAAAATATTATTTATGAAAAAGATTTTATTGTTACTTACAGCCACAGCAAGCATTACCCTAGCAGCCTCTGCACAATCTTTAAAATTTGGTATCAAAGCAGGTGCTGATATTAATAAGATAAATGGAAAAGCATTTAGCGATGAGTTTTCTTATGGTTACCAAGCTGGCGTTTTTTCTGAGATTGGTATTACGAAAAAATTTGGCATCCAACCAGAAATTATTTTTAGCCAAGTAAATATTGACACGGCTAGCGGAATAAAAGATGTATTAGGATTTGAAAATTTGAAATCTGCTAAGTTGAGTTATTTTAAAATTCCACTATTGTTGTCTTATTCTCCTAATTCAGTTGTGCGTTTGCAAGCAGGGCCGCAGTACGGTATTCTTGTAGATAAGCAAAAATCAGCAGGAGAGAATGGAAGAAATTTATTTCAAAATGGCGATTTAAGTATGGTGGCTGGTATGCAGCTTAATATTTCTAAAATAAGGATGTATGGTAGGTATGTCGTAGGGTTGAATAATATCAATGATACGGGTAGTCCAGATAAATGGAAGTCGCAAAGTTTTCAAGTGGGACTTGGTCTTACGTTGTAGAAAAGTAACTCCTTAAGAATGAGCTAGCGTCAGCAATTTGCTGACGCTTTTTGTATAAAATACTCTGCTTACTGCCGCTTCATGAGCTACATCAAAATCCTAGTACTAAATTTTATTAATGGGATAAAGAATTAGTCTAGATTTATTCCTCTGCTATACAAGCTCAAGTACTTTTTTATAAACATTCATAACGGCTGTGGCACATTTTTCTTCTGTGAATTTCTGTGCTTGATCAAAGCCATTCTCAATCATTTGTTGCCGCAAGGCATCATCTGTAGCTACATTGTACATTAACTTAGCTAGTTCTTTTTCGTCTGACGGATGAAAGTACAAAGCCGCATCACCGCCTGCCTCTGGCAAGCAAGATGCATTAGAAGAAATTACCGGCAATCCACTGCAAAATGCTTCTAAAATAGGTATTCCAAATCCCTCAAAAATAGATGGATAAATTAAAGCTACTGCTTGCTGATAAATCGCAGGAAGATCATCAGAATTATTAAATGAAGCACTGGTATTTGCCACTTCATTGTCTGACATAAAAATCACTTCCTTATCTAATTTATTTGCTGTGATAAAGTTTTTTATTTCTTTCTTATACTTTTTTCCGTTCCCAATCACAACTAATGGAATAGATAATTCACCTCTGAGTAAAAGCAGTGCCTTACAAATAATCAATAGATTTTTTCTTTCAATAATAGAACCCACACATAAAAAATATTTTTCGGGTAAGTCGTAAAGGCTTTTAACTTCTTCCCTTCGTGTATTCGTGGCTACTTCCCTAAATAATCTATTACAACTTTGATAACATACCTCAATCTTATCCGAAGGCACTTGATAAAATTCAATCAAATCATTTTTTGTCTGCTCGCTTATTGCTATAATTTTATTACTATGCTTGCAGGCATTTTTAAATTGTGCTCGATAATTTATTCTATCTATCAATGAATATTGATGTGGATATCGCTCAAAAATCAAATCATGAATCGTTACTACAGAGGGGATTTTTGTAGACTTTATTCCTATGGGAATAAGATGACTTAATCCGTGATAAATATCAATATTGTTTTCTTTCAAATCTTTAACGACCCAATGCCTACGCCATAATGACTTTATTTTTTTATGTAGCCAACTTGTCGGTGTAATTATTTGTATTTTATTTTCATCAGTTAGATTAAACTGTGAGGTTTCCTTTGGTGCAAAAAGAAAATAATCATTTGCAGGAAAGTATTTTGCCAAGGACCTTACCAGCGTGCGACTATAATTACCTAGACCAGTATTATTTTGAAAAATCCTTTTTGCTTCGAAACCTATTCTCATCATTTATAATATACCTGGCAAATATACTAGCATTAAATATGTGTAAAACTTCATATTAAAACAAGCGATTCTAATTTTACATTTGCGAAGCAAAAACAAATAGGTATTTGTTGCTCAACATTTCAACAGAAAATCACCAAAAAAAAATATAATTATGGAAATAAAGCAAATGATAGAGGCATCGTATGCGAATAGAGAACTTCTAAAAGAAGAAAAATATGTACAAGCCATTCACGATACAATCGCAGGAATAGACGCAGGTACATTTAGAACTGCAGAGCCTGTAGGTAATGACTGGCAAGTGAACGAATGGGTAAAGCAAGCCATACTTATGTACTTTGGCGTACAACAAATGGAGACATTTACACTCCCGCCTTTTGAGTTTTATGATAAGATGAAACTTAAATCTGATTATAAATCTCTTGGCGTGCGAGCTGTACCACACGCAGTTGCGAGGTATGGCGCTTTTTTAGGAAGAAATGTAGTGCTTATGCCAAGCTATGTAAACATTGGCGCTTATGTAGATGAAGGCACAATGGTAGATACTTGGGCAACAGTAGGCAGCTGCGCTCAAATAGGTAAGGGAGTTCACCTAAGCGGGGGCGTAGGAATAGGCGGTGTGTTGGAACCTTTACAAGCTAGTCCCGTAATTATTGAGGATGGATGCTTCATTGGAAGTCGTTGTATAGTAGTGGAAGGGGTAAAAGTACAGAAAGAAGCAGTACTTGGTGCGAATGTAGTGCTTACTCAAAGCACAAAAATCATTGATGTAAGTGGTTCAGAACCAATAGAAATGAAAGGAATAGTGCCAGAGCGTAGCGTGGTAATTCCTGGCAGTTATACAAAAAAATTCCCTGCCGGCGAATTTGGGGTAGGCTGTGCATTAATAATAGGGAAAAGAAAACCAAGCACAGATTTGAAGACTAGTTTGAATGATGCGTTGAGGGATTTTAATGTGAGCGTGTAATTTTTAATATGAAAATTTACAAACCCAACTCTTTTTACAGTCGGAATGTCTTATTTTAGCAAAAATTTATAAAAAACGAAATATGAAAAAAAATCTACTGCTCACGATTTTGTTGGCAATGATTACTACCCTAGGATTTTCCCAGTCGGATAAGTTCTGGAGTGCAAATCGTAGTGCTTCAACAATCACCAAAACAAAAGCTGTAACCAGAGCGACTTTTCCTAAAGAGTATGCTCTTTTTGACTTGAACTTTAATAGTCTATCACAAAAGTTGTATTCAATTACAAAAGGAAATTCCGCAGCGTCTTCTACTATTATTTCTTTACCAAACGCAGATGGAGAAATTGAAGAGTTTGAAGTGTATGAAGCTTCAAACTTTGAGCCTGCACTTCAGGCAAAGTTTCCTTTAATTAGGGCTTTTTCTGGTAAGGGTATTACTGATAGAAGCGCTACACTAAAGTTGAGTATAGCTCCTAGCGGAATTCAAACAATGATATTTAGAACGGAGAAAGCAAATGAGTTTTTAGAGCCTTTTTCTGCAGATGGAAGCACCTATGCTGCTTATCGTTCTTCAAGGAATAAGGGTTCTCTACCATGGACTTGTTCTACCAAAGATCAAGAGATGTTTAATGGTCTTAGTGGCCAAGTAAACAGATCAACTACTAATAGAGCTTCTGACGGTGTGTTAAGAACAATGAGGCTAGCACAAAGTTGTAATGGAGAATATTCTAATTATTTTGGAGCTTCTACTGCTGGTACTCCAGCGGATGTTGCGATTGTTTTAGCAGCATATAATGGAACACTTACTAGATGTAATGGAATTTACGAGAAAGATTTAGGCCTACATTTAAATCTTGTGGCGGAGTCTGTAAATGTAATCTACTTTAACCCTGCAACTGATCCTTACACTACGTTAGCGAATTGGAATACTCAACTACAAATAGCGTTAAATACAACGTTAACAGGAGTTGGTACTCCGATTGCGGTTAACAATGCAGCTTATGATATCGGTCATATGTTTGGTGCTTCTGGTGGGGGTGGTAACGCAGGTTGTATTGGTTGTGTATGTGTTGATGGGGTAGCATCTGGTAATGGAGCTACGAAAGGAAGAGGAATTACTTCTCCTGCTGATGGAATTCCATCTGGCGATAATTTTGATATTGATTATGTGGCTCATGAAATCGGTCATCAATTAGGAGGAAATCATACTTTTTCTCATAACAACGAGGGCTCTGGTGTGAATAAGGAAGTGGGGTCTGGTATTACTATTATGGGTTATGCCGGTATCACTCAGCAAGATGTTGCTAATCATTCAATTGATATCTTTCATCAAGCATCTATCAATCAAATTCAGACAAACCTTGCTACTAGACCTTGTATTGTTGTAACACCTATCACGGCCAACAATGCTACACCAGTAATAGCTCCTGTATTATCTAGAACAATTCCTATAAGCACTCCATTTTATTTGGAGGGTTCTGCTACAGACGCTAACGCAGGTGATGTTCTTACTTATTGCTGGGAGCAAGATGACAATGGTACTGGTTTTACTGGTGTTAATAGTGTAGCTTTTCCTACAAAAACCGGCGGGCCTAATTGGCTGTCGTTTCCAGCAGTGACCACTGGTACTAGGCTTTTCCCTAGATTGTCTACAATACTAGCTGGTAATTTCATTACTCCACCTTTACCCGGTGGTGATGCTGGTGCAAACATTGAAGCACTTAGTTCAGTTGGTAGAGTACTTAATTTTAGATTGACCGTTAGAGATAACTCTCCTTACGTATCAGGTGGTGCTGGAATAAAAGTGGGTCAAACTGCATTTACAGATGTAGCCGTTACGGTTACAAATACTTCTGGACCATTTGCGGTTACCGTTCCTAACACCAACGTGTCTTGGCCTGGTGGTTCTACACAAACAATTACTTGGGATGTAAATAACACGACAGCTGCACCGGTAAGTTGCGCTAACGTAAAAATTTCTTTATCAACTGATGGAGGTTTGACTTTCCCTACAGTATTAGCCGCAAGTACTCCAAATGATGGTACTGAGGCGCTTACGATTCCTATAGGGGCATCTACGACTGCTCGTATTAAAGTAGAGGCAGTTGGAAATATCTTCTTTGATATATCAAATACCAACTTTACTATAGGAGCACCGCTATCTAACTTTAGTTTGTCAGCTACAGCGCCTACAGCTATTACTTGCGGTACAAGTACATCTTCTACTTCTACCGTTACAAGTGCTGTATTCGGAACGTTCAACTCGGCTGTTACTTTATCAGCAACCGCTGGTGTTCCAGTAGGTACAACGGTAACTTTTGGAACTAACCCAATAGCTGCGCCAGGTAATGGTACAAGTGTTGTTACTTTAACTGGTGTCAACACGCTAGCGTTTGGTACATATAATATTACGATTTCTGGAACGGGTGCTGGTATCACAAACACAGTGGTTATACCATTTGTAGTGTCACAAGGTCCAGCTCTTACCTTTACTACAAACCCAATTAGCCAAGCTGTATGTGCTGGTACTCCAGTATCATTTACTGCTCTTGCTAGTGCTGTGGCAACTTACCAATGGCAAGTAAGTACAGCGGCTGTACCTGCATTCACCAATATTCCAGGTGCAATTTTAGCAACATACACAATTGCTGCTCCGACAGTTGCAATGAACGGCAATCAATACAGAGTAGTAGCTACTAGTCAATGTTCAGTTGGAACCTCTACTGCAGCAACACTTACAGTAAATGCTGCCCCTTCAATTTCTGCAAATCCTACAAATCAGACAGTTTGTGCTGGTACAACTGCAACGTTCAACGTTACGGCTGCTGGTGCTGGTCTTACTTACCAATGGCAAGTAAGTACTACAGGTTGTACAACTCCAACTTATGTGGACATTCCTTCAGCTACTGGTCCATCTTATACAACGCCACCAGTAACTGCTGGTAACAATGGTTATGGCTATAGAGTGGTTGTAAGTGGTACATGTACTCCTCCAGCTACATCTACTTGCGCAACACTCACAGTAGGTGATGCTGCTGTTATTGCGACGCCTCCAGCTTCTGTAACAGTTTGTGCTCCTGCTAATGCAACGTTCAACGTTACGGCAACAGGTTCTTCACTTACCTATCAATGGCAAGTAAGTACAGCAGCGGTGCCTGCATTCACTAATATCCTAGGTGCAACAGCAGCTACATATACAACAGCTACTACTCCTACAATGAGTGGTAACCAATACAGAGTAGTTGTATTTAGTTGTACACCTACTGGTATTACTTCTGCTGCAGCGACGCTTACTGTAAATACACCGATTGCTATTTCAGCAGATCCAGCATCTCAAATAGTTTGTCAAGGAACTTCTACTACTTTCAGCGTAACAGCTGCTGGTACAGGTATTGGTTACCAATGGCAATACTCTGCTACAGGATGTGGCGGTACATTTACAAATATTACGGGTGCTACTTCAGCATCTTACACGATTGCTTCTCCTACACCTGCTAATAATGGTGGTTACAGAGTAATAGTATCAGGAACTTGCGGAAACGTAACTTCTGCTTGTGCTACGCTTCTTGTAAATACACCTATTGTTATCACTACTCCACCAGCAAGTCAAAGTCTTTGTGTTCCTACAAACAATAGCGCAACCTTTACCGTTGCGGCTACAGGTACATTGCCTACTTACCAATGGCAAGTGAGTATTGGAGGTGGTGCATTTGCAAATATTACGGGTG
>JBBRHK010000070.1:0-9964 GCA_038222815.1 Chitinophagales bacterium | reverse complement strand
GATACTAAAGACAGTGACCCCGTAAATGGAGTAGTTTCTGGAATAGTATTGACTGCTGGCCAAAATAATAACAGTGTAGATGCTGGATTCTATAAGTTGGTAAATCTTTATGGTAATGTATGGCACGATGCAAATGCTATGCTAGACAACCAAGTAAATAAAACTTCAAATGTGGCAATCCCAGTTGGTTTAAACATTTACCTAGTGGACGTTGCTACGAATGTAGTTATTGATTTTACTAGTCCTGAAGTAGACGGTACTTATAATTTCCTAGGCATAAAAGGAAATAAGACTTATAGAGTAGTATTAAGCTCTGTAGGTGTGAATCCTGGTCAGCAAGCACCTAAATCGGTATTACCTTCTGGTTGGAGAAGTACTGGTGAAAATGTAGGAGCAGGTCCAGGTAGTGGAAGTGATGGAGTAAGTAATGGCTTAATCGAAGTAGATGTAGAACAAATAGATGTTTTGAACGTAAACTTCGGAATAAGATTAGTAAACGGAGAAGTAGTAATAGGATAATATACACAGAGGTATCAGGCGGGAGTCACAACGCCTGATACCTTATTTAAACACAACAGTGATTTCACAAAACGGTTAAACAAAAAAAAATTATGAAACAATTTTTCAAAAAACAAACAATTGCATTTTCATTTGCAATGATTGCAGCAGGCGCTGCTTTCGCACAGCGTATCCCTACTTTGGAAATGAGAAGAGGAACAACCCCTACTAATTCTGGTTTTGGAGTAGATAATACTCCAATGCAGGTAGAGTTTTTGAACGATGCTTTAAATAATAGTTCGTTTACGACCAACACACCTACAAAGAATGTGACTGTATCGTTTCGCAACCAACAATTTACTGGATTGAATTACGGTTCTGCAACTGCTATAGCCGATGGAAATGGAGGCTTTTATAGTACTGCACAAAGTACTGGTCTTGTGTTTGGTGCTGGTCCATCACTCGCAACTGATCCAATTGTTTTTGGAGCAACTCCATACAATAGATATAACATCATCGGAGAATATGGCGGTGCTGGCGGACCAATCGACAATATGTTTACATCAAATCCTACTGCCACGGGTGCTGAGTTAGGTACAGGGATAAAAGTTCAAGGTAGTCCAAACACTACTAATGCTGCATTTGAGTTATTTACAACTGCTCAAGCACTTTATGGCTCTACAAATGGAATTGGTTCTAGAGTTTACTTTGGTGATTTAGTTCTTACTTATAATACACCAGTTAAAAATCCTGTAATCCACGTTGCAGGATTGGGAGGTAGCTACAGATATCTACCTATTGGTGCAACTGATATACCAGCAAATTATTTATCTGCATTCTTCTCTACAGAATTAGAATTAGTAAATACTGGTCTGACTTCAACATCTATGTCTGGGAATCAATTTTTTCAAGTAAGTGGAAATAATATTTTAAATAATAATAACGCTAATCCCAATGGTGGATCAGTAGTTGTGCCTGGAGAACTCTTTAATAATTTTGGTGCTGCAACAGGTAGTGTAAGATTAAATGGTACTGTGCAAGAAGTAGTGTATAGAGTGTACTTAAAAAGCGGAACTAGTTCTAATTTTCCTTGGTCAGTTCCGGGTAGTTTAATCAGTGGCGCTACACGTGATCCATTTACTGGAGATATTTGGTATGTAGCTTCTAGCTTTGATAAGCCTACCCAACAAATTTCTGGTAATGTATTCAACGATGCAGATGGTTTAACGAATAACAATATCAATACAACTGGAAGTGTGGCAAATCCTAAAACAAATGCAGGTGGATTGTTTGCTAATTTATTAAATAGTGCAGGGAATGTAGTGGCTAGTACTCCTGTTTCTCCTGAAGGTGTTTTCTTGTTTGACAATGTAGCTGTTGGAAATTACTCTGTTCAATTAACTAATGTACAAGGCGTAATTGGTTCAGCTGCACCCGCAACTCTATTGCCTGCTGGATGGATAAATACTGGCGAAAATGGTTCTACATTGCCAGGGAATGGAACTGGTAGTGACGGTACAGTTAATGGTCGTTCGGGTACTATAACAGTAAATGCAGAAGATAGTAAAGTTGAAGTAAACTTTGGTATCGAAAGATTACCAAATTCGGTTGACTTTACAACCACGGTTCCAAAACCAAATGTAGGCACAGTATTTACACTTAATAATGTAGGCCCTAACCCATTACCTATTTTGTCTGGTAATGACCCTGAGGATATGCCAACGGTTGGTGTATTAACTAATAAATCAGTACAGATTACAACACTACCTACAAATACAACATTGAGATACAATGGAGTAAATGTAACAGTGGGGCAGGTGATACCAAACTTCAATCCTTCTTTATTGAGTATTTTAGTTACAACTGCAACAGTAGGTGCTACTCAGACCTCCTTCCAATATGCATATGTAGATGCGGCTGGCAAGCCTGATCCTACACCAGCTACCTATACTATTCAATGGCAAGGTATATTACCTGTAACGCTTACTAGCTTTGATGCTACTGGTGATAATTGCTCAGCTAAGCTAATATGGGTAACTGCAAGTGAAGTAAATGCTAGCAAGTTTGAAGTAGAATTAAGTACAGATAACGGTGCTATTTTCAACAAGGTAAATACCGTAGCTGCTACAGGAACTTCTGGTAGCGGAAGAACTTACAATAGCTCATACGCAATGCAAACTGGTGTAGTGCATTACTTCAGATTGAAGATTGTAAATACTGATGGTTCATTTAGTTATAGTGACATCAGAAAAGTATCTTGCACAAGTGGTTATGTAAAAGTAACGCTAGCGCCTAATCCGGTAAGTTCTTCATTTATGCTAAGAGGAATGGATAATGGTAGAAATCAAGTGAGTATCTATGCTTCTAATGGTCAGTTGATGAAAACACAAGTGATTGTAAATACTCAAGGTTCTGTAGATGTTAGCACATTTGCAGGCGGAACTTATAATGTAAGAATTGTAAACCAGACTGGTGCTGTAACTACAATTCAGATGATTAAGAATTAGATTTAACCGTTTAATTTTCTGCGGCCCTGTCCTTTTGGGCGGGGCCTTTTTTGTTGAGTGAAGTAGCAATTTATTTTTACATACCATACTCAAGCTCGCTCTCTATATCTAGCCAATTAGGCAAAATTTCGATTGGAGATATATGGTAATTCTCCACAGCAATTGTGAAGTGCCTACTTGGCTAATGATGATGAGACTTCGAGCTGAAAAATTAAATCAAGTGACAATTACAGAAGTAAAATATATAAAGCACAGGCTTGATCTACTAGCTATAATAATGTTTCTTCGCCTCGGTTTACGAGACTAATACTTGGTTTTAAAAAGGGACGAATTAAGTAGCAATTGGCATTTAGCTCAATCTTATCTTTCAAAATCATCGACCGCCTTTGTCAAGCTGAGCGTTTGCATAATTGCAATGTTTTTCTATTTGTACCAAATATCAAAAGCTAGTTTCATTAATAGTAAAATCATTACACAGATAAAGAAGATTTTGACAAAGCGATTTCCATTTTGTAACGCAAGCTTGCTGCCAAGATAGGCTCCGCACATATTGGAAACCATCATCGGTACTGCTAAGCTAAATACAATAGCGCCTTGAAGCAGAAATGCAATCAATGAAGCGCCATCTGCAATGGCATTTATCAGTTTAGCATAGGCGGAGGCTTTAAGGAAATTTAATCCTATAAATCTTACTAGTGCAAATACTAGTAGGGTACCAGTGCCAGGCCCTATGATGCCATTATACAGCCCCAGTACAACTCCGATGGCTGCAAAAAGTAAAGGCAAGTTATTTTTTTGTTCCGAGGTATCGGTAAGGCCAAGCTGCTTTTTTGCAATGCTGTAGATGGTTAATAAACTAATCATTACAAATAGTATCGTTTTAAAGGTGTCATTAGGAATAGCTCTCATTATAAAAGTACCGGCATAAGAAGCAATACCAGAGCCAATCCCTGCAATAATTATAAACTTATAATTGATTTTTATTTTCTTGATGTACTGCCTAGCAGCCACTAAAGTGCCTGTAATACTGCTAGCCCTGTTAGTAGCTATAATACTAGTATGAGGAAGGTTAGGAAAAAGTATGAGTAGGATAGGGACTTGAATTAAGCCGCCACCGCCTATAATTGCATCAATAAAGCCAGCAACAAAGCTTCCTAAGGTTGCAAAAATAATCAACCAAATTTCTGTACTCATCTTCTTGCTACTATAAATAAAGTTCATACAAAGTAAAGTATAATCGATTAAAATATAGATTGCCTTTCGTAGAGTTATTTGGATTAAAAATTTCTTGAGGTCGATGTTTAAATATGTTGCTTACCTTTCTCGAAGAATAATACTACTAAAGATGAAGACATTACAGCAATGGATGGATGAATATGCTATAAGCCATCAAAATGAAACGAATAAAAAAGTACACCTTATTTGCGTGCCACTTATTTTCTTTAGCGTTATTGGGCTAGTGATGAGTATACCGCACGATTGGCTTTCGGAGCATCTAAGTTTCCTTCACCCAATTACTACTACTTGGGTAACATTAGTGTTAGTTCTTGTATTTATTTTTTACGCTAGGCTATCTTTAAGCCTTGCTTTAAAAATTATTTTGTTTGCAGTATTGTGTGTGATTATTAACTATTTTATTTCTACCAAGTTTAATTTATTCTACAGCTCACTTTTAGTATTTGCCATCGCTTGGATAGGACAATTTTATGGCCATAAAATAGAAGGGAAGAAGCCTTCATTCTTACACGATTTTCAATTCTTACTCATAGGGCCAGCGTGGATTTTACACGAATTTTTTGGAGAGAAGAATTAAGAACAAGTGAAATAATTATATCTCTACCTGATGATTCTGTAGAAACTAGTTACTATTAATTTGTCATATTTTATAGTATGTTTTATTTCCCGCCTTCGATAGGCTCAGGCTTATGATTGAGATTAGCAAATCAGCACAGTCCTAATGATAGAAAGCGCCGCTAGAAATTGTATATCTGGAAATTATATTAGAAAATTATATTAGGACATTATATTAAGAATGGATTGAACTTCCGAGTATTCTCTTCAAATTTTCAGTTTTGTCAGGATGCGTCACTATTAGAAAAAATTTAAGTTTGTTGAAATGACACTTTTCCAAAGATCAATCCCTTCAGGGTGAGCTTGTCGAACCCGGTATAAGTATGAAAATCAATTGATTAAAAAGTGTGTCATTATCAGCCTTTGGAAGCTGGTTGTGTAATTTAGCGTTATTCTTTTATGATAAGTTTTCAACTGTTCACTTTCGATTGCAACTGCAGTAAAATAAATGTTTACGATAAAAAATTAATTTATTTTAAGAACTAAGAATGGAACTAGTTTTCTCTAAAAGCTTAATCGTTTCTTCTTTCAGCAGATCATAATTCTCTTCTGCTAAAACTTTTTTAGAAATTAGATTACTCCCCATTCCTACCGCAATGGCGCCTGCAACAAACCAAGACGATAAATTATCTGTCTCTGTAGTTACGCCACCAGTTACCACAAAACTACATTGCGGAAATAACGGTGTGATGCCGGACAAATAAGAAGGCGAAAGTGCATTGCCAGGAAATAATTTTATCGTTGCGCAACCATTTTTACTTGCGATATGTATTTCTGTGGGAGTCATACAACCAGGAATATAAATGCAGTTATTTGTTTTACATACTTCGTGAACTTCTGGCTCATAGAATGGACTTATTAAAAACGATGCACCTGCTTCTATAAAAAAAGCTGCATCTTCTTTAGTACTTATCGTACCAACACAAAGGGTAATTGGAGAAGAAAGTGACTTATTAAGCTGCACTAATGCCTTAAAGTTATCCTTCGCAAATTTTCCTCGGTTAGTAAATTCTATAATATTAATACCTGCTCCTACTAATGCACTGAAAACGGATTTGCATACTTCTACATCATCGTGGTAAAACAAAGGTAGGACGGCAGTTTTGCTCACAATATTTTTACAATCTTCGTTTGTCATCTTTGAATATTTATTAAAGAAAATATTTTTTAGGCTATCAATGCTTTTACTTCTTCGACCGTTTTATTAGTAACATCACCTTTTTCGTAAAGCTTACTTACAGCTGCTGCTGCACAAAAATCAATGGCATCTTGGGCTGTAAATTTATGTAAAGTAGAATAGATAACGCCACCCATAAAACAATCGCCACTACCCACTCTATCTATAGCATCTGCTATATGATGCTCTTTAGAAAATGTAGTTTCTGTATCTCCGCTCCATACTGCAGAATAACTATCGCCCAATCGAAGCGTGTATGCTACTGTAGATAGGTTAGGGTAGGTTGCTTTCAATGCAGCTATGCTCTCCTTACTAGCAATTCTAAGTTCATCTAGTGTTTTTCCTTCGCTAGATTCAAGTGGAGATGGAATGCCTAAAAGTTTTTCTACACTCCACATATTGCCCATTATTACGTTACAATACTTCGCAAGTGTGGGCATTATATCTAGAGGCGCATATTCATATTTCCAAAGTTTATCTCTGTAATTCAAATCTAAAGAAATGGTAATACCCATTGTACTTGCAGCTTGCAGTGCTTCTACACACACGTCTGAGGCAGACTTTGTAAGCGATGCAGCTATTGCACTGAAATGAAACCAAGACACATCTTCAAAAATGGTTTTCCAATCTATCATTCCTACTTGCAGTTCTGCAAAGGCAGAATGTGCTCTATCAAAAACTATTCCATTACTTTTTACATCTGCTCCTTGTGATAGGTAATAGATGCCGATCCTATTGCCAGAAAAATGAATAGGAGAGGAGTCAATATTTTTTGATTTTAAGTAATCTAAAATATCATCACTTATAAAGTTTTGAGGCATTGCAGAGCAGTACGCAGAAGGAATGTTCCACTTAGCTAAAGCGTGTGCCACATTGAGTTCTGCGCCACCTATAAAAATAGGAATGCTAGTATTTTTAAAATTTATCTTACTTGTAGCAGGAGAAAACCTTAACAATATTTCTCCAAAGCAAAGTACTTTACTCATCTATAATTTATTTATCTTCTCTATTTTACCGCTAAACAAATACACTGCTAATATTCCCAAAGGAACAAGACATGCAGCCATTGTAAAAAATACATTATAGTTATCGCCCTTTATTAAAATAGGCGCCATAAAAGTAGTGATCAATACACCTACATTGGCAGTAAATCCTCCAAGCCCAGATAGTGTACCTACCGCTTTTCCAGAAAGGTAATCTGAAGGTAAAGTTTGAATAATACCCATCGTACATTGGTAACCTAATAATGCAAAAAATATAGCAAGCATTGCTTGTTGAGGGTCATTTAAAAATATTATCCATATCAACGCTGGAAGCATAAACATTCCACCAATGATGATAACGGTTTTTCTTGCTTTATTTACACTCCATCCTTTTTTGATAAAGAAGCCGGATAGCCATCCTCCACCTATGCCGCCTATCATAGCGCCCACGTACGGAAACCAGGCAAAAGCACCAATCTCTTTAATATTGAATTTATATTTATCACTAAGATAAAGCGGAAGCCAGATGATAAATAACCACCAAATAGGATCTAGTAGAAATCTTGATAATAAAATACTCCAACTTTGCTTCAACTTAAATAATTCTCCGAATGACATTCCTTTATCATTAACATCTTCCTCTGGTCTGCCCTCTAGGATAAATGTTTTTTCTTCTTCTGTAATCCAAGGGTGCTTAGATGGTTTTGCCTTATTAATGATTAACCAAGGAATTACCCAAATTATTCCTAAGACACCAATACAAATAAATGTTGTTCTCCAACCGTAATGACTATAAGTAAGTGCGATAAGTGGTGCAGAGATAATACTACCAATAGAGGCACCAGCATTAAATAATCCTTGAGCCAAAGCTCGTTCCTCTTTGGGAAACCACTCTGCATTACTCTTAGTTGCACCTGGCCAGTTGCCAGCTTCTCCTAGTCCTAGTAATGCACGAAAAACGGCAAAGCTATAAAGGCCTCTAGCGGCTGCGTGTAAAGCAGCAGAGACACTCCAAAAAACGATGGACACTACAAAACCTAATCTTGTACCAATAGCATCAAACATCTTACCACTCAAAGCTTGACTTATGGCATAAGCAATTGTGAAACACATTACGATGGTAGCATATTGTGATTTATCTAAAGACAAATCTTCTGATATGCCAGGCCACATTATGGCCAAAGCATTTCTATCTATATAGTTAATGATTGTTGCAAGCCCAATGAGCATCAGTATCCACCAGCGTAATCCTTTTAATTTCATAAGTAGGCTTTTTAGTAATTGTTACCCATAAATTTATGGGACTTGGCTGTAAGTAAAAATAAAAAAAGGAATTTTGCACTCCGTCAAAATTCCTTTTTGTAAAAAATTATTGTTTTATAAAACGTTGCGATTGTTTAAGGCCATCACTATTTAGGATTTCTACATAATAAACCCCTTTAGCTAGTTGTTGTATATCTGCTTGTACAACGCTGTTGTTGTTTTGAAGCTTCATCACCAATTGTCCTTTGCTATCAAAGATTCTTATAGTAGCTTTTGCATCTAAGCCTGCAATACTTATTACTGAGCTAGCAGGATTAGGGAAAATATTTATCGTAGAACCATCTTTGATATTTACTTTCACAACATTACTGTATCTAGTCGCTCCATTATTGGTAACTGCTTTGATTCTGTAATACACTACTGTTCTTCTTTCTGGCAGATCTTGTTGAGTGTAACTTCTTGTGAAGTTTGGAGCTAGATTTTTAATTGATTCAAAATTTGCACCATCATAACTTCTTTGCACTTCATAAAATTTGACATCATCTTCTTCATTTACATTCCATTTCACTTGTACTGACTGGCTAATCAAGGTAGCCGTAACATTGATGATACGAAGTGGAAGTACAGTGCCTTGTTGGCCTACAATAAAAGGAGAGAAACTGTTATAAGTTGCTGTAACTGTATTGCTACTGTTATTACCCGTTCCCTTTCCGGCTTCGTACATAGCACCATCATACCTGCTCATACCTACTTGCGCATCTGGGAAGTTTGTAAAATTGCTACCTTCAAGAGATGCAGGCCAGTTAAGGGTTACATCGCAGTCGCCTGTTCCGTTTACTCTATTGATAGTCCAAGTCTGCTCTACAAGGTTTAATTTTTGAGCAGCAATAATAGGAGTGCCAGCTTCGGTTCCATCTACAGTTGTACCAGAAAACACGCTTACAGCAAAATCCATAGCACTGGTAGGATTAAGGGTTACTGGAGAATAATCGCCAGCCATATTTGCGACTGGGAAATTAGTAGCTGCTGTAAGGTCATCCATCCTTAATGCGCCTGTTTTCGTGCCGTCAGTGAGTGTTTTGATGTGGTTTGTTGCTGATGCATTTACAATAGAAGTGCCATTTAACATTCTAATGGTATCCACGGCCCTAATTGAAAGTGGACTATTTAAAGTTAAAGTACCAGTAATTCTTGCGTAGTAGTTTGTTGTAGTTGCTGCATTTAAAGTAACTGTTCCAACAATTTGTTGGCTTGGTAAGCTGCTACTTATACCAAATGGTGCAGTAGTAGCACCGTTAATAATGTAGTTAGTTCCAGACTGAAATGATTTTCCACCAGAAACTGTAATTGCGCCAGAAGCATCATTAAAGCCTGTAGCACTGCTCACTACTAGTGTTGAACTATCACTATCAAATGTATATGTTCCACTCGAACTAGTTAGTGCTGGTTTAGACAAATTGATATTAGAACTGCTTCCAGAAAAACCCACAACATCGGTATTTGGTTCTATACCAGGGCCAGAAATTCTTAAACCAGTAATACTTGATGCACCGCTTACTCCCGTTATCGTATAAGACCCAGCTGTGGTAATACCTGGTACTGATGAACGAGCATCATCATTTGTTCTTGAGGCAAAGCTAGCCGCACCATTAATAAAGCCATTAGCTCCAAAGTTAAATTTGCCC
>JBBRHK010000069.1:0-9998 GCA_038222815.1 Chitinophagales bacterium | reverse complement strand
CACCGTCGTTGTGCGTCTCGCCAACGACCGAAGTGTAAAAGATTAAATTACACTAAAGGAGTATTATAATACGCTAATCATTACATTTAATAAATGAAGCATCCTGTTTATTGGCCACAATATCTCACAGCTACTATTCTTGAATGGAAGCATCTTTTAAAACAAGATAAATACAAGGACATCATCATAGATAGCCTTCAATTTTTAGTACAAGAAAAGCGAATTGAATTGAATGCATTTGCAATTATGAGTAACCATATACATTTGATTTGGCAGCCATTAAACGACCAAACTCCCGAAAAAATACAACATAGTTTAATGTCCTTCACCGCTCATAAGTTTAAAGCAGATCTTGAAAAAAATCATATAGAAGTATTACCTCATTTTAAAGTGGAAGCCAAAGACAGGAGCTACCAATTTTGGGAGAGGAACTCACTAGGAATAGATCTAATAAATGAGGCTATGTTTATCCAAAAACTAAATTATATACACCAAAATCCCGTTGTTGCAGGTATTTGTCAGTTACCAGAAGATTATTACTATTCATCTGCGAAGTATTATGAAAATGGAACAGACGATTTTGGAATGCTTACACATTGGCGGGGATGAATGATAAATCAACTACGCTGTTGGCGAGACGCACAACAGCTGTGTTACAGGTTTCTAAACCTTTTAGTTTTAATTGCCGAGTACTGCTACTAAAAAGATGCTCGGAGAAAATATATTGATAAACATCATTGTAGTACCTTTTTTAAATATTACTTTTAAACCTAATAATAAACCCACTACCATTATGAGGCAATTACTATTAAGTTTCTTTTTGATGCTATAGATTTCCTTTGCGCAGGCGCAAGCAAAGAGCAACCTGACCATCTCTACCACAGGCAATACCTATCTTAAAATAAACTTTAACCAGAAAGCTTATAGCTTGCAAGATAGAAGCACTACTTTTCAATCTCTCGAACCCGGAACCTATCCCATCATCATTTATCAATTACAATTTAAAAATTCAATAAGAGAATATGTAAAAGTATATGAGGGCCCAATCAAATTAAACGCAGGCAAACATTTAGAAATGACTGTTTCACGTTTTGGAAAAACAAGCTGGGACGAAGGAGATATTGAACCAGATAATTGGCAGACAGCTATTAACAATCCCAATCCAGATAAGAGTGTAACTACAACCAATTCTGATAGCCGCATAATCACTCCAGAAAAATATGCGTTAGTCTATAATGCTTTGAAGAATGAATATAATGAAAGCAAAAAAACAGACCTAGCCAAAGCCATTTTTAAAACCAATATGTTTTCGCTCAACCAACTGAAAGAGATGAGCAAGCAGTATTATAATGAAAGCAACAAGCTTTATTTCTTAAAATATGCTTATGATTTCTGTGTGGATAAGGATATATATTTTTCACTAGCAGATCAATTTTATAGCTCAATCAATAAGAAGGATTTAATGGATTTTCTTGCAGGGAAATAATTACATAAGTTGTAAATGGTTGCTGTTACCAGTAGCCCAAACTGTACCTTGTCGCAGATGAATATATTTTAACTAGATGCCAGTTCCTGCGCCTTGGTTCGTGTCTCCACAAACCATTCCCAAAATTTAAATCTGCGATTGGAAAATAATGAATCGAAAACTATCTGTAAAATACGAATTATGAAAAAAATAATATTCCTGCTATGTTTACTAGTTCTATCAATTACAATAAGTGCACAAAATACTGTGATTAAAGCCGGTCATTTCTTCGATGCTCGAACTGGAAAAATGTTGGAAAATCAAATAATAATAATTCAAGCTGGCAAGATAAAAGAAGTAGGAACCAACCTTAAATTTAATAAAAATGACAGCATAATTGACTTATCTGATTCTTGGGTATTACCAGGACTTATGGACTGCCATGTTCATATAACAGCTAATCTTCCTTATAGAAATCTTCAATTGGAACAGATGTTTGCAAGTGAAAGCACGTCTCTCCGAGCAATAAGAGGCACTGTTGTTGCTAAACAGTTTTTAGAGAATGGATTTACCACAATTAAAGAAATAGGCAATGATGCCAACTATGCTACATCCGACATCATTAAAGCAATTAAAAGAGGATGGATAAAAGGACCTACTATTATATATGCTGGTAAAATAATTGCTCCATATGGTGGACAGTCGAGCGGCGTAAACCCAGAACACGAACATATTTGGAGTATGGAATATCTAGATGCAGATACGCCAGATGAAATAAAGAAAGCGGTAAGAAAGAACATTTATAACGGAGCAACTGTGATTAAAATGGTCACTGGAGATAATGGGATATATAATGCTGAAGACATTAAAGCAGCTGTTGATGAAGCCAAAAAATACAACAGAAAAGTAACTGTTCACGTGATGGGTGGTTTAGCAGCTAACAATGTAATTTCAGGTGGTGCAGCTGCTATTGAACACGGATTTTATCTTGATGATAGCCAACTTCAATTAATGAAGGATAAGAGAATTTTCTTAGTAGGGACAGACTTTTCTTATGAAAATTGGTCTGCTTATGGATATGATTCTGCGATAGCCAAAGCATTGAACAAAAACCTTGTAGATAGACTTAAACGAGCTTATAAAATAGGCACTCCAATGGCTTTTGGTTCTGATATTATTATTAATCTGCCAGAATTAAATCGAGTGCAAACTAGTCTTAAGGTTTTAGAAACTTGGCAAGCAGCGGCAATACCAGCATCCTATATTTTGCAAACAATGACAGTTAATGCGGCGGAACTTTTGGGCGTTGATAAAGAAAGAGGAATTATAGAACCTAACTATTATGCCGATATTATTGCAGTTAAAAATAATCCACTTAACGATATTGACGCTATAAAGACAGTTCATTTTGTAATGAAAGAAGGGGAAGTAATTAGGAATGATAAGAAATAACGAGTACTGAGCACATAAAATTATTTTATCTTTTACCAGAAGAAGAAATAGCGTATTACAATCCGCCCAAGGGAAAGAATTATAGCGCCCTATTTGTTTTATGTTGACGCTTAAAAAAACGAAGCCCTACCTTTAATAGCAATTATAAGCTAAAGCAATTTTTTTAGCGAACAAATTAATAAAAATGAAAACAGAGCAAATTGTATTAGCCTCAAGACCTACAGGCCTACCCGTGGCAGATAATTTTAGAATGGAAGATGTGGAACTACCAGCATTAAAAGATGGAGAGCTATTATTAAAGGGTATGTACTATTCAGTAGATCCTTATATGAGGGGCAGGATGAATGATGCTAAGTCATACGCTCCTCCTTTTCAGCTAGACGAGCCGGTGAATGGGGGCGTGGTAGCAAAAGTAACAAAAAGTAAATCGGAGAATTTTAAGGCCGGTGATGTCGTTGTAGGTATCCTGCCTTGGCAAAGGGATATCATTAGTGCGGCTAAGAATGTAACAAAAGTAGATGCTGAGTTGGCGCCTGCTAGTTACTACTTGAGCATTTTAGGTATGACGGGGCTCACGGCTTATTTTGGTTTGATGCATATTGGCAAGCCAAAGGAGGGGGAGACTGTGGTAGTATCAGGTGCTGCAGGAGCGGTGGGCATCGTGGTGGGGCAGATTGCTAAGCTACAAGGGTGCCGTGTTGTTGGCATTGCAGGATCTGAAGAAAAAACAAAAATGCTAACAGAGGAATTCGGTTTTGATGCAGCCATCAATTACAAGACAGCAAAGGATATGACAAAGGCAATCGCTGAGGCTTGCCCAAAGGGAGTAGATATTTATTTTGATAATGTAGGTGGAGAGATATCCGATGCTGTGATCAAGAATATTAATTTTCACGCTAGGATACCATTGTGTGGTCAAATCGCCTTGTACAATAGTACGGAAACGCCTACAGGGCCTCGCTTACAGCCGATGCTACTTACCAGGAGTGTTTTAATGCAAGGATTTATTGTAAGTAACTTTCAAGAACATTTCCCAGAAGGTATAGCAATGCTATCACAGTGGGTAAAAGATAAAAAAATAAAATTCACAGAAACTATTGAACACGGTTTTGAAAATTTACCTACTGCACTACTGAATTTATTTAGTGGAGGGAATACAGGTAAGATGGTTGTAGAAGCTTAGCAAAAATAATTTGTTCTAGGAAAATCTAATTCCCCTTTATCTTCACCATTGTTTCCAATAATTATAAATATTTCGTCAGAAAAGTGTTGATAGTAAATAATTGGTTGATTAGATTTTCTAATTATGGCATTTTAAATAAATAGAAAATGAACTGGATAATTTTGATTCTCGCTGGTCTTTTCGAAGTGGCGTTTGCTTTTTGCCTTGGCAAAGCTAAGATATCGACTGGCAATGAGGTGTATGCTTGGTATGCTGCGTTTTTGGTAAGTCTTACAGTGAGTATGTTGCTCCTGATAAAAGCAACACAAACACTACCAATGGGTACCGCTTACGCTGTATGGACTGGCATTGGTGCTGTAGGCACTGTAATAATAGGCATTGTGATATTTAAAGAACCTGCCACTTTTATGCGCATATTTTTCATCAGCACGTTGATTATTTCTATTATCGGATTGAAATTTGTGTCTAACTAATACGGATGGGAAATAATAAATTTTTATCCTTTATTGTATAGATGAGCTGCGGCGAATACAGCAAGAGATGAGAAAAGCCATCTTTTGTAGATAAGCCACATTACATTTATTAGATAGATTCTGCTGGCTACTATTTCGGAAAGCAGATACCTGAATATACCCTGCGAAGGGTATATTTCTAATTATTTATTTTTCTAATTTTAGAAGAGCTAAATTTTAAATAAAGTATTGTGATAGGCTCGGTTCTTACCCATTGAATTATTTATTTACAAAATGATTAAAATCAATTTATGAAATATTTTATTCTGCTCAGCTTTGTTTTAATAAGTATACACACGATTGCACAACCTCCGTTAAATTTAAAAAATAAAAAATGCCTGAGCGGCAATTGTGAGAATGGAATTGGTAGATTGTCACTACCAGAGATGAACAACCTGATACTTGATGGCAAATTCACAAAAGGTATTTTGAATGGCGATGGAAAAGCATGGTACATATCCTCTAGAGGGACAGAATACATTGCTGAATGGGGGAAATTTACTGATGGGTATTTAAGATCTGGCACGGTATATAATGATGTAGCTATGCCGGTAAGTTATGGAGAGTATAACTACACAACCAAAGGCAAAAGATATTTAAAAAACGGAACGTTAAGTATAAAGTACAGGGGTAAAGAAGCCCAACTCAATTGTTCTGAAATTATATATGATGAAGTGATTGACGATATTGTGCCTGTTGGGTTAGTCAATATTTATGAAGGGTATTTTGGTACTGAAGACGGCCGACAGCTAGCACAGTTTACTTATAAGGGAGCAAAACGGGATGGTAATGCCTGGGAATGGGATTATGAAAATTCTTTGAAGCATTATCTATATTATGACAAGGGTGTACTATCCGACACCAATAGAATAAAATCAATTACAAGCAATCAATTTATCGCTAAAGAGGTGAAGTATTTACATCCTAAAGATGAATCATTCATTTATAATATAGAGCAAGGTACTTTTGCTTTCAACGGTGGTCCTGCCCGTTTTATGATTTGTAATACAGGTGATGGAAATATAAATTTTTTCAAAAAAGATTATATAACCTACAATCCTTTTGACTACAGTTACAGAAACGGAAAAATAGTAAGAAAGACTAATGAGGAGATTGCAAAAATGAAGAATGGAATCCCAAAAATAAGTACTAGCACTGAGCCTGAGAAAGCAGGAACTAAATATAATGCCACTACTGTTGCATTATGTAAAAGCGACATTGCATCACTTAACAGGAGAGCCCTGTATGCTCTAGCATATTACAGAGATGCTAACCAAGATGAAAAGGGCTATGCTGCTAATAGACGGGCCTATCAGCAATATCAAAAAGAAATCATACCCGATTGTGAGAAGGCCATATCAAAATATCAAGGCGAGGTTCCCTCTCAGATGATTAACGAATTGAAAGACATAAGAGATGCCCTTAAAAATCATAACCTTCCTATGGGAATTTTGAAAAGTATGCCTACATCGAGGGACTAGGCTTTAATCCCCAAGATTCATCAAACATTCTTTGCGTGTCCACATCATCAAAGAGACCGAAAAGTAGAAACCCAAAATCGTTAGTAGAGAAATACTTTCTTACCGGCTAAAATCCCCAGCAACCGCTAAGAAAGCAAAATTTTCTGTTTAACTAAAATGCCGTGAGCATAAATACCTTACATATCATCAATAGCATCTTCTAGATCTGCAGCATAGTCTGAATTGATTGCTTTAAGCTCCTTCAACATTTTTGCAGCTGATGCCTTGTCTTTTTTGCCGATATAACAAAGCCCGCTTTAATATAGTGACAGTTGAGTTTTTTCTATAGTCATTACTTTTTTTAGCGTTAATAATGCTGCATCATAATTCTTGAGCGAATAATCAGCATAGCCTAGCTCCACGTATGCAGATACATATTGATCATCAGCATCAATAGCTTTTTTAAGAAATATTATAGCCGTTTTGAAATCCTTCTTTTCATTGTAAATCCAACCCGACCAGTAGTTCGCCCTTGCATTTTTAGGATCAATGGCAAGTGATTTTTCATAAACTTTTAAGGCCTCATCATCTTTACCCAACTTGTGATAACTATATCCCATTTCGTTGAGAAACTTCGGAGTTTTGGGCTCTAAGTCATCTGCTTTTTTGATAGAAACAAGTGCGTCATCAAACATCTCTAAATCATTTTCAGAAACTGCCTTTCTAAAAAACAAATCTGCATCATCACTGTCGGGTTGGTAGGACAAATAAAGATTTAGGTTTTTTAACGCTGATTTATAATCCGCAGCGTCATAATATAAATTTCCTAAATATTTATAAGCCAGCGCAACCTCATCATCTAATTCAATGCATTTTTCATAACTATTTAATGCGTCATTATATTTATCCAACTTTGAAAAAGCATATCCGAGCTCTAGATATACCTTTGGCTCACTAGGCCACAGCGACTTTGCTTTTTGTAAAAAACCCAATGCATCTGAGTATTTCTCCAGCTCATTGCTCACCCAGCCTGCTCTGTACAATGCTTCTTTATAATCCGCTTTAAGGGTAATGGCACTTTTAAAAGCAACCATTGCTTCTGTGTATTTACTATCATTAATCAGTTTGATACCCTGATCGTAAAATTGGGTAGCCGTTTTTGCGGGTTGGGCTGTAGTGACTGCAAAAGAAAATAAAGCAAGCGCCATAATAAATATTCTTCTTATCATATATTAAAGTTTAATGCAAAGTAATAAATTATTTAATTTGTGGTATACCCACTAGTGGGTATGGCTTAAACTAAGCGAAAAATTTGTTTACTTGCTAGCTAGATTCCAACCTACAATTAATTGCTTAGATACTTTTGCGAATTTTCATTCGAATAGATGATAGGAAATTTACGAAACGTCATTATCGGGAAGCGTTGCTGAGGAAAAACTTAAATGCTCAAAGACTTTCTATCAAAACTTCCTCCTCTTCCTCAAAAGCGTTTTCTTTTTTCATCACAATGAAATAGCCAGCAATGGGAATGAGCAAAACTAAAATAAGATTTAAAAAACTATAATGATTTACCTGCCCAAATGAGGCTTTGACTACATATCGCAAAGCCAAAAAAATTTGAATCACAACTAAGAAGTATATAGCATTAGCCCAAGTCACAAATTCCATAACAATTATTTTAGAGTACTAAGTTATGAGAATTTTACATGCTAGTTTAAAATAGTAAAGACAACTCGTTTGTTCTAATTGCCATCTTAGAAGATTTTAAAAACCTCCTTAGCATCTGCAAGCCTTTTATTGTATTTCTCTCTTCTAGCGCAAATCCCTTCCTGCCAAACTATTTACATTAATTTTGCAAAAACAACCTCAATGGAAAAACCACTACTTATATATTGCTACGATGCCTACTGCGGCTGGTGCTATGGCTTTAGCCCTGTAATTAAAAAAATTTCCACATACTTCAAAGACAAGGTAGAAATAGATGTGCTTAGTGGAGGAATGATATTGCCAGAGAAGCCTATACACATTAGAGCCTCTGCGGGTTATATTTTAGATGCGTATAAGCGGGTAGAAGAAATGACTGGCGTAAAATTTGGCGAAGACTATTTATGGCATTTAAAAAATACAGATGACAGCGATTGGTATCCTAACTCTGAAAAGCCTGCCATTGCACTTTGCATTTTCAAAGAATTATATCCTGATAAAGCGGTGGAGTTTGCCTCAGATTTACAATATGCTTTACATTATGAAGGCAGAGACCTTACAGATGATGAAGCTTATCGGCACCTTCTAGAAAAGTATAGCATACAAGCAGAGTTATTTTATGAAAGACTAAAAAGCGAAGAGTATAAAGATAAAGCTAAGTATGAATTTTCTCTTGTGCAACAATTGCAAGTATCTGGCTTTCCTGCTGTGCTATTACAAACCGCAGAGTTAAAATTCCATTTGCTTGCGAGAGGCTACACAGATTACGATACGCTGAAAGAAAGGATAGATGCTGTGCTGCTAGAAGAACAGCCATAACAAATACGAAATGCCCATAGAAAAACACACGCTTAGCAAGACTACTTTTATGTATGGCTGCCAATGCCCCAAGCGATTGTGGTTGCATAAGAAAAAGCCTTCTCTTAAAGATGAAAGGACCGAAGAACAAGAACAGGTTTTTGCAAGAGGGACTAATGTAGGACTACTAGCACAGTCGCTATTCCCTAATGGTGTAGATGCGTCTCCACCCAATCCTTGGTCGTACCAGCAGAGCGTGATAGATACTGCAAAATATATCCGCAATGGGCATCATATTATTTACGAAGCTGCATTTCAGTACAATGGTATTTTATGTGCGGTAGATATTCTGATTAAAACTGTGAAAGGCTGGGTAGCCTATGAAGTAAAGAGTTCTTTATCGCTAAAAGAAACGCATATTGATGATGCTGCTTTACAATATTATGTACTTAGCAATAGCGAGTTAATGATGGCAGATTTTGCTGTGGTCCATCTTAATAAGAACTATATACGACAAGGCGAATTAGATTTAAGAAAATTATTTTTTCCGGTATCCGTATTAAAGAAAGCATTGCCATTACAAGATGCCATAGCCACCAATGCTGAGGCTTTCCAAGAATTGCTACAATCTCCTACCGTTCCAGATATTGCTACGGGAGCACAATGCTTTTCACCCTACCCTTGCGATTTTCTTGGTCATTGCCACGCAGGTATTTTCGAAATACCAATAACAGAAGTGGTATTGGAAACCGAATCCATTGCATACCCCGCACATTTTTTAGAAATAGAATCTTCTATGGATGCCGTTCCACAACAAGATGGACATTGGCCCTACAAAAAAAATATCTTGTGGTATAAAATATCACATCAAGAAACCGAGGACGCAGCAAAAATCGTAATTCTGAAATCAGAAAAATTTCAAAATGAGCATGTAGATGCTTGTGCTCTAATGCTTGACACACTTCACTCTGCAAGTAACATTATTGTAGATAACAAGAAAAAGTATTTCTATTTATTAGAGGATTTAAAGAAAGTGCTGCCAATTAAACTCAACGAGATAGCAGCTGTGCAACAAAAATTACAATAAATTAAATAACAAACTTTACCTTTAGCGAGTGAAAAAAGCAATTGCACTATTATTTCTTGCTACTTATCTGTTTTCTACAACAGAGCTAAGTCAGTTGCTAAAACTCCCTGCATTTGTTAGTCACTTCATAGAACATAAAGAGGAAAATAAAGATCTTACGCTCTGGCAATTTCTTTGCATACACTATGCACACGGCGATGTAAGAGATGCAGATTACGAAAAGGATATGAAGCTCCCTTTTAAAACACAAGATAATTGCAGCACACTAATTAATGTTTCTATACCTCCTTCGTTCTTAGTAATTAATAACAGAAAACTGTATGCTTCAGAGAAAAAG
>JBBRHK010000068.1:0-10174 GCA_038222815.1 Chitinophagales bacterium | reverse complement strand
CTATAACTTGGTAATACTAAGCAATCAGCGGCCGCAAGAAGGGGGCGTACATCTTGTATCGCACCTAGATAATTGATGATGCCTTCAGCTTCCCAAGCTGCAATATGTGTTTCGTCAATCGAATTTTCTTTCAAATTCTGTGACCAATATGGCCCTATGATACTACAATTTACTTGAATACCTTTTTGCTTTAATATCCTTGCAGCCTCTACAAATTCTAGTATTCCTTTGTCCTTTATGAGTCGACTAATAAATAAAAAGGTAAATGCGCTGTCGTTCTCTTTTACTTCTTGCGGTGCAAAATATTGTACATCCACACCACTGCCAGGTATCAATCTACACTGTTCGGCATTTACAAATTTCTTCTCCAAGAAAATTGACTTGTCATCTTCATTCTGAAAAAATACGATTTTAGTTTTTTTCAATAAGCCAGTGTAAAGCATTCTTGCAACTCTGTAAGGAAAGGAGTTACTGCTAGATAGAGGCCCTGTTCCTGTAATATTGGTGATCGTAGGTATGCCTAGCGCCCCCGTTATCAGGTTCCCCCAAATAGCAGGGCGCATTGTATAGGTAAGAACTACATCAGCCTTTATTTTCTTTAATGTTCGCCTTAGCAATTGTAAATACTTAGCCACATGCAATGGATTCACATTGCTAGATGAAACATTGATCACTTTAAATCCTAGGCTCTTCGAAACCAACAACTCCTCAGCTGTGCCAGTAGATAAAATCGTAACCTTGAACCCATTCGCCTGCAGAGCTTCTACCAAGCCACGGCGCACGGTATTGACCGATATTACATGATTCTCTATAATGGCAATTCTTTTGCTCATACTACTGTTGTATATTCTTTTTTAAATATACTTCTTTGTTCCATATTTCCATACTCATTATTGTCCAAAGCATTTTTGCTCTTTTCTCTGCTGGAACTTTTACTTTATTATCCACCAAATCTTCCAGAAACTTTGCATCTAAAAATTGCTTCGATAGTGCATTTGTTCCGAGTAGATAATCGCCCACCATTTCTTTCAATTCTGTATTCACCCATTGCTTTAGAGGAATTTCAAATCCTCTTTTTGGTTGGTTATGTAAGTTCTGTGGCAAGTACTTCTTTGACAATTCTCTTAGTGCATACTTAGTCGTACTACCATTTATCTTATACTTGTCTGCCATAGTTGGCGCATACTCCAAAAGTTCCTTACACAAGAATGGACTTCTACCTTCCAAAGAATGGGCCATATTTGCAATATCCATTTTTACAAGCAAATCACTAAATAAATTGATCGTAAAATCGAGCTGCATTATTTTACTTAATCCAGAGATATTACTGTTGGCCACTTTCTCGAACTCCGTACGCATAGCCGCAAGACCAATATCAGTTTTGTTTTTCAACAAATATTTTTCGTATCCTTCAAAAATGTCAACGCCTGCTGCGAGATATAGTTCCAATCCTTTTTTAGAAGCAAATCCCGCCATTCTATGTAGGTAGTTATATTTTGACTTTTTATTGTTCGGCATTGGCATTAATCCTAGCATAGCACTAGCAGCAGATTGCAGTATCGCCGGCGATTTAAAGAAATCATATTTAGCAAATGGAACATATCTGCGATATCCACCAAATAATTCATCAGCCCCATCTCCATTAAGAATAACGGTAACATACTTTTTGGCTTCTTCACTCACATAATAACTCGGCACTGCAGAGCTATCAAAAAATGGTTCCCCATAATTAGCAATTATGCTCGGTAAGTCTTCCTTTAACGCATCAAAGCCTATACTTATTTCAGTGTGTTGTGTTTTATATTTATCCGCTACTTCCTTTGCCAATGGTGCTTCGTTAAATTCGCCATCAAAAGAAACCGTAAAGGTTTTAAGGTTATTGGTATATTCTGAAGCCACGGCTGTTACAAGCCCGCTATCTATACCGCCACTTAGAAAACATCCTACTTCTAGGTCGCTGCTTAGCACCCTGCGTTTTACAGCATTGTGTAGATGTGTGTCTATTGTAGAAATAGTAGTTACTTCATCATCAGAATTTGGCTTAGCATAGTAGTCGGCGATATCCCACCATTTTTCTTCTTTGCAAGTAAGTGTATCACAATTTATGTGCATAATGCTTCCTGCACCAAGCTCTGTTACATTCTTGTACGGTGTATTTCCTCCGTAAAAACTTCCCACCCTTAGGTAGCTATTAAAATAATCCTCATTGATACTAACAGGCAATTGTGCTCTCAGGCAATTTAGCTCACTGGCAAACATTAAAACCGACTCCGCATTATAAATATACAACGGCTTCTTCCCGGCTCTATCTCTTGCTAACAATATTTTTCGCTCTTGCTTATCTAAAATTGCTAGTGCAAACATTCCATCTATGTGTTGAAAACAATCAACGCCTAGTTTCTCATAAAGTAGCAGTAAAGTTTCTGTATCAGAAGGAGATTGTGCTTGTAACGAAAATTGCTTCCGCAGCTCTAAATGATTATATATTTCCCCATTAAAAATGATGCTATACCTATCGTGCAGGTGCATAGGCTGCTTCCCTCCACTTATGTCTACGATTGACAATCGTAAATGAAAAAAATCTACATTATCAAAAACATAACCGTGCTGCTCATCGGGGCCTCTATGACCCATCACATCCACCGCCGTTTTATAATTTATCTTTTTATTGATAGACCCTACAATACCACACATTTAATAAAAAATTAATCTAGCAAAAGCATTTGTAATTATTACACAATCTATCTTTAATAGGAGTAATAAAATTTAGCGGCAAAGAAACGATTAATAGTTTGATTCCTTCTCTATGCTTGCGTAAATAATAATACCTGTGTTTATCCTAATACACAAATTGTGCCTTAGTTACACCGTTATTAATTTTAAAAGATTAAATTACAAGCAGCAATCACATATCCTTAATATCCGTTCTCAGAAAAGTATTATATAATATTAAAAAACCTGGAATATGATTTGGAGAAAATTTAATGGCGACTCTATAGACTTACCCATCAAAGAAGCGGTAGCTAATACCATCAAAAGAGAATCGGGACTTGGATATAAATTAAAAGTCTGCATCGGCACTGATAGTCAAGTAAAAGGCAAGGAAACAGAATTTGCTACAGTCATTGTTTTCTTGAGAGAAGGGCAAGGAGGCTTTATGTTTATTCACAACGAAAGCACCTTACAGCAGTATAGCATCAAAGAAAGAATGCTAGTAGAAGTAGCTAAGAGTATAGAAATAGCCTACGAACTCTGCGACTTATTTACAACCTACGATGTAGAAATGGAAGTACATGCTGACATTAATACTAATCCGCAATTTAAAAGTAATGCAGCGCTCAATGAGGCAATGGGTTATATTTTAGGAATGGGCTTTGCTTTTAAAGCTAAGCCAGAAGCTTTTGCGAGTAGTAGTTGTGCCAATAAGGTGGTGAATTAAAAAGAACTATTCCGTTTCCCAAACCTTCATCAAAAAATCTTGAAACGCCATTCGTATAGCTCTGCCGCCTTTCTGATAATTATTGGCCATTAAAGAAAATACTAGAACCGTTTTCTTTTTAGTGATCAAAACTCCACTGAAAGCACTGTTGTCGCTGAGTGTGCCCGTCTTGGCAAAGATGCTACCTGCTATGCTATTGTAATAACTTTTTATCGTGCCTTCACCACCAGTAGGGAACAATTCTTTTATAGTCGCCATCCCAAATTCCTGTTGCATTTTGTTGAGCACATATATGATGCTTTGAGGTGTACAGAGATTGTACCTACTTAGTCCGCTGCCATCTACCCATTGTGTTTGCTGCGGCACATCTGGCATTTTTTCTTTGACAAATTTTTTGATAAAGCTATCTACCTTCATAATACCTGTGCTTTTCATAGCACTCATTAGTAAAGTTTGCTCCGCAAAAAAATTATCGCTACGCTCCATCATTGGTCTAAATAATTCTCTTGCTTTAATAGAATATATAGTAGTAGCATCTAAGTCAGTAAAAGCGATTGGAAAACTTTCTGCACTGTACGACACATCTCTACGAATAGTATCTCCTAGCAAAATAGCATTGGTGCGACCATCATAGGTTAAGAAAGGGAAAACGCCATTTTTTACTTCTTTTTGTGGAGCGAAAAAAACATTCTCGTTGAATGCTCTTTGTAAGCCGTAAGTATCTGCACTATAAAAAGGCTTGTTTTCCCATCTTACTGATTTTGTAAAATAGGAAGGCGTTACCGTAAAAGAATTTGCTGTGCCAGTCAGGCTTGTTGTGTTGCCATAAATAGGTAAGGCACTACGTTCTGCGCTATATTCATCTGCATAGTCGTCCCACATCCAACCCTTACCCATAGGAGTGTCTTGCCAAGCACCCATTGTAACTACGATTGGTGTTTTATCTTTTTTCAAATATTCTAACAAGGGCTGTGCAGGAAATTCTTTTTGCAAAAAACTAGGATCGCCCAATGGCTGTAAATAAGTTTTATTTTTTGTGTTGTAAATAACAGCAGTAGCAAGACTATCGCCTAATGTGCTTAGGCCAGCGTACAGTGTAAATATTTTTTGATTACTAGCAGGTGTAAAATACTTTTCTGCATTATAATTATATAAGTATTCTTTAGTATCTACATTATAAATACTCACACCAACGTGTCCTTCTTTAACCGCTGCATTATTGAGCAGTAAATCAGTAGTTGTTGCTGGCAATTGCGCATACAATTTTCCGGTAAAAAGAATCAGCATTAATGTAAAACCAACCGCAACTTTCATATTTTATCTTTAAGAATAAATGCAACACTACCGCTCCTGCACCCTCAACCATCTTTCCGGAATATTATTACTACTCGCAATGGTATAGTCTAGCTTGCTGCAAGGAATAAAACTTTTATCCGGCATCTGCATCCACCAGCGCTGTGTTTTTTTGCTTTGTAAAAATAAAGTTTCTATCTCGGCAAATGCTGTGTTGTATTCGTTAAAATGTTCTGATTCTTCCAGCGATGCTTCTATACTTCTTTTAGATAATCCATCTATAAAGTACCATATCATTTGACTGATTTGTTTTGCTGTACAGCTCTTCGTATCATCTTGTGGATTGTATCCATAAATACCGATGCTACTCAGTTTATCAGACATCCCAGCAAATCTTGTAAGCGTACAAGCCTCTACACCAGTAAGTCCATTTACCGCATTACTAGCAGGGGCATCTGAATTTTTAATGGCGTTGATATCAATGCTGAGTAAATGCGTATTTCTTATTACTGGCTCTATTTCCTCTATATCTTCTTGCACATTTCCTACCCTATGAAAATCAAATCGAAGTTTATCCAATGTTTCTAGCATACTAGGATGTACAAAATAACTTTGAAAAGCAAGGTGGCTGTAGTGGGCTATGTAATTAGGTTCGCTAGTAAGCATCTCCATCAAAAAATTCTTACTACGTATTGGATTTTCTCGGCTAATATCTACTAGGCTGTCTATACAGGTGGCATTAATTTGTATTTTCTGCTTTTTGTAAGCGTAGTATTGAGCTAGCGTATTATCGTGAGAGCCGCCTATGATAAGCAATATTTTTTTTGCCTCTGCTGCTGCCTCTACTATGGCTTGCAGTGCTGCGTAACCATCTGCAAGTGTCGCCGCTTTTTTAATATTGCCAATATCAGCAATGGAAATATCATTATGCCAGCCAAATAAGCTGTACAGTTCTTTTCGTATCGCATTGGCGCCATCATTGTAGATGTGCATACTACCATCGCCTCTGCATTCCGTTGCTCCTACGATTATCAATTGGCAATTTTCTACATCTGGGAAATCTCTTTCATAAATCTTAATAGTACTGCCTAGCTGGCCTGCAGGATAGGTTTCCTCGTCAATCCAATTACTTGCATCTATGGGTTCTAGAAAATCTACGACGTCAAACATATACTTGTTTTAGGCAAATATATTTTTTACGAAGCAATATCTATTGTTTAATTGGAGAAGACTTTTATGGTACTACCAAGTTTTCAATTCATTGGTCGTAAATGTCCATTCTGGTGTTTGCATTTTTTCTCCTGTGGGGATGCTATACCAAGGGCTGATAGTTGTGTTGTCTACATTTTTTAAGATATGAATATCTTGAGCTGGCATATAGCTTTGAGCTAGCAAGAATATTTTTTCACCTTGTTCATTTATCGCCATATCTACTACAATGATAGCGTGGCCAGGAGAGCCACCTCTTATAAAAACATCGCCTATTTCTATTTCTGCAATTGGCTTTTGATGTAAAGTTTTGGCTAAAGACAAAGTACCTGCATAGCTAAATACAAAGTCTAAATATTTTTCATACACTTCTTTACCACTACCTGGGGCAGCACTAAGTTTCCAATTGCAATTATTCCCTACAACCTGCACCCTATAGCCTTGTATCCATTTAGAAAAAGGTACGCTAAACCCATTGGTCAGTTTAAACTCTATTTTGTCCAACTGATTCTTATTATAAAAATAGTCTGCTCTTAGTCTAATCACTGCATCTGCACATTGTTGTAAATCTTTGTCGCCAACAGTTACATCTACCACCGCTGCATCTACTTCATTGGTTTTATAAGCACCATTGTAATATTGCACTTTTGAGCCTATTGGTTTTAAGGTAAGATTTTGAAGATAGGCAGCAAAACTTTTCACCTGATTATCTATTCGAGAGTAGCCCTCAGGTAGTAAAAATCTTGTAGAGATTGTGTTGCCAGTGCTTACTAGCACAGATGATTTGGCATTTACCTCAGTAGAAATTTGTTTTTTATTTTGCCCTTGTGTGCAACAATAAAGTGCTGACATTAGAACAACAGCTAAGAGAATTATTTTCCATTTGTGATAAGATACTTTCATAACTGGAAGATGCTGTTAGGAGTTTTTTCCATAAAATGTAAGCAAAATTGCTACAAACGATTTTAAAAACCTTTACCAGTTCGCCGCGGCGAATGCAGAGGCACCTCATCCCGATTTCAGTCGGGAAGGCATCGTTTTATAATCAGAGACAACTAATCTTTGAATTTCGTTAGTGCCGGCGCAAAAACGCTGCCCCGCGGCAAAGAGCGAAAAAGCTATTACAACATAAAACTGTTATGGTGGATTGAATACAAATTTAGTAAGGGCATTTTTCATCAAAAAAAAGACCGAAAATAAATTCGGTCTTTAATGTCATTAAATAATTATATAATATTATAAAAATAAATCGCTGTACAATTTAGCATTAGGAACTACGGAATATTGTTCAAAATCTTCTACACCAGATTCTCTCAGTATATATTCGTCTATAAAGGTATTTCCAGTACAGTACTCTGATGGCTGTGAGAGAATATAATGTGCTGCATCTGCCACAATATCTACTTTACGGCTCATATTCATCAGCATTTCGCCACCTAGTAGGTTTTTCACTGCAGACGTTGCTATAGTTGTCTTAGGCCAAAGTGTATTAGCAGCTACGTTATATTGCTTTAATTCTACCGCAAGACCAAGCGCCACCATTGTCATATTTAGTTTGCTCATCGTATAAGCCAAATGATCTCCCAAAAACTTATCTTCTAGTGTAATGGGTGGAGAAAGATTTAATATATGTCCATTGCTTGATGCCTTTAAATACGGAATACAAGCTTTAGACATCATAAATGTACCTCGTACATTGATGTCAAACATAAGGTCATACTGCTTAGGAGAAAGCTTTTCTGCTGTGAGTAAAGAAATGGCAGAAGCATTATTGACTAGGATATCTATACCGCCAAATTTTTCCACTGCCGCATTCACCATTGTCAAGATATCTTCATCATTTCTGATATCACAACGCATAGGCAATGCCTTACCACCAGCTGCTTCTATTTCTTCAGCTGCTGAGTATATCGTCCCACCCAGTTTTGGATGTTCTTCTATACTTTTAGCGGCTATTACGATATTGGCACCTTCTGCTGCTAGCTTCAAAGCTATTGCTTTTCCTATTCCTCTACTTGCGCCTGAGATTACTACGGTTTTGTTTTTAAAATGCATATCTGGGGATTTTCTAAATTTTGTAGCGTCCATTTTTGGTTGGTTTTGGTGGTTGATTTAATAGCTACAACAACTGCAAAGTGCAGGTTGTAACAGTATAACGGTAATGTATACGATTTTATTATATAAATGGGGGTAGAAGGTTGTTTTATAGCTAAAAAATAGCAAAACAGTACATAATTTGCGCAAAGGAGATAGTGTGTAGTAAAATCGCTTGGTTAGTCATTATATCAATTTACATTGGTTACTTTTTAACTATTTAGCTGTATACTTTGAGGAGGCGAGGTAGTGGTTTTTTTGCATAACGACATCCGGAGACCATAAATTTAATCTTACCTACCTAAAAGACCAATCTTTAGGTAATTCAATTGGTTTATATTTATAATACAAAGTAGGTTTAGAAAATAGTATGAAAAAAGTATGGTAATTTCTTTTGATATCCGTCCTTATAATTTTTACAATAGACGATTATTGTTGAAGGCCTATTTCCGTCATCTACATTGACAGAAATGGGTATTGGCCTATTACCAGTTATTATTAAAAAAATAGGAGAAGGATACAGTTTATTAACTATATAAATAAACCCTTCTTTGTAATTCGCAATGCTGCCTTAGATTGATTTGGGATTAGGCTTTTACAATATTTTCTTTTTTAAATCGCAAATTGTAATCATAATGGAAACTCAGGGTTAACATATATTATGTTTCCGACGGAGCAATTTTAGTCTCTGCCATTGCGATAGATCGTTGGGCTTAGGCTAAGGTAGATCAAGAATAAAACAAGTGCCTAGCGTGGAATAATTATTTATGAGCTATCCTACCTAACTTACAATCAAATTGCAGTAGAATTGAAAGCTCGATTATTGTAACTTACATTTGCATCAATATTCTTTATATGATCATTCATAGTGTCACTTATTGGGACCTAATTCTTACTCCTATCTACCTGTTGGTTTTTTATTTAATAATTCTTCTCATAAAGAATAAGCACTACAAGGATAATCCATACTTAGCAAAAAAACTGGTACAAGGATATTGGGTAAAGGCTATTGCAACTATTCTATTGGTTTTGTTGATGAAGTATTACTATGGCGGTGGTGATAGCTTCAATTATTTTAGCTTTAGTCAGGTGATGCACAAAGCTATTACTGATGACATTAATAATCTTACTTTTTTGCTGCCCTATCAGCTAGATCCTTTTAACAATTATGTGCATGATATAAATACTATGCAATTTGATTTATATCCTGATTATATGAATAATTTAGGAAATCAAATCGTAGTAAAATTAAGCTGCTTATTAGGCTTCATAAGCTTTCAAAACTTTACTGTGATTTCCATTATGTTTTCTCTTGTAGCATTCACAGGGATATGGAAAATTTTTGTTTTTTGCGATAGGGTATTCGGTAAATATAGAAAGGAAGTAGCTTTTAGTTTTTTATTCTTACCAAGTTTCGTTTTCTGGGGTAGTGGCATCAGTAAGGAATGTATTTGCCTTTTCGGTATTGGAATGGCAAGCTATCTTTTTATAAATTATACTATATACAAAAAGATATCTTTCAAGAGTTTTCTTACCATCTTATTAAGCATTTACCTACTTTATCTTACCAAAGATTATATTATGATTGCTGTCCTAGCGGGATTCGTGTCCGCTTTTATTCTAAAGTATTTAAAGACAGCCAATGTACTTGTTAAACTAATTTTGATACCGACTGTCGTTATCGCAATAAGTATTTTTTTTAGCTTCTTTATAGATGATCTAATAGCAAATACCATTGAGCAGGCAACGCAGGAGCTACTTACCCAAAGCAACTTTATGCAACAGATGTATGAAAATACAGGAGGGTCTTTTATAGGCAACATCACCATAGAGCCGACTCTAGCAGGAATATTTAAGGCTGCTCCAAGTCTTTATGTAAATGTTTTCTTTAGGCCCTATATTTGGGAGGTTCGCAATCCTGTTATGCTGCTTAGTGCTTTAGAATCTCTTGCCTTTTTCCTCCTGTTTGTTTGGTTCGTGATTAAAAGCAAATTTATTTTTGTAGTTGGCAGGGCCAATAGCAACCCTATATTTGTTTTTTCATTAGTTTTTTCACTTGTATTAGGACTAATGGTGGGTATCACGACTTTTAATTTTGGTACAATTATTAGATACAAAATGCCCTGTATGCCATTTTTA
>JBBRHK010000067.1:0-10292 GCA_038222815.1 Chitinophagales bacterium | reverse complement strand
AGCCATTTACAAGCTTCTCTTTTACAACAGCTGTAATAGGATGTGTTACAATATCTGCCGTGGCAAATGCATCTGTCACGAAATCTTTGCCTCTTAGAATTCCTATTATAAATTGAATCACTTCTTGTCTTGATGCATTCTTCGCTTTTATACCATCATCATTTAAATACACTTGATAGTTTTGAAAATTTTCAATTCCCTCATCTATGCCAAATTTTTCCTTTACGGCATCATTTATTTCTTTGGCTAATGGTGCTTCAAGATATGTGCCCGCGGGTATTTTTTTTGATTGAAGGAACGCTGGAATATGAGCAGCTCCGTGATCTGCGGTAAGCATAACGGTATATTTTCCTACACCAATTTGAGTATCTAAAAAGCTGAGGAAATCGGCAATGTCCTTATCTAGCCTCAGCATAATATCTTCCATTTCTATAGAGTTAGGTCCAAAAGTATGACCTACATAGTCAGTGCTGCTCACACTCAATGCAAGAAAATCTGTTACAGATCCTTTACCCATATTTTCTGATTTGATAGCTTGCTTACCAAAATCAAATGTGTAAGTAACAGCTCCTGGTGTTGTCTTAAAGCTACTATATTTCTCTTTTGTTATGGTCGATGTGGCGTAAGGGAAACCAGCTTTCGAAATGCCCCCTAGCTTACCTTCGAACGGTTGCACATCTGCGGTGCTTTGTTCATAAGTCTGTATTGGATACATCGTAGTCCAATCCTTTGCCATAAACTTTGAAGGCTCATCTAGCATATTAAATTGATCTACCCATTGAGGAAGATTAGTCATATAATAACTACTAGTAACCCATTTTCCTACCGCGTCATCATACCAGTAAGCAGCATTGGCTGAGTGTCCTGCAGGCAGTATCGCTCCTCTGTCTTTTAGCGCAATACCTATCACTTTACTTTTAAAATTGTTGCTTAATCTTAACTCATCGGCAATAGATGTAACCAGCATATTCTTAGGGCTCATTTTGCCGGCAAATACAGTACCGCCCACAGCACTTACTGTACTATCACTAGTACAGTACATATTTTTTTTAATTGTTTTTTCCCACCAGTTATTGCCAACTATGCCACTTATAGAGGGGACACTACCATTAAAAATTGTGCTATGACCTACAGCAGTATAGGAGGGAATATAGTTGATGTAGGTATTTTCAAAATTATAGCCTTGGCTCATCAATCTTTTAAAACCACCTTGGCCATATCTAGCATTATATCTATATAAATAATCCCATCGCATTTGATCTATGACAATCCCCACCACTAGCTTAGTAGATTCTTCAGCCTTTACTACTGCTGTGGTTTTTTTAGTTTGGGCAATGCTGGTGTGAGTAAACAACAAACATATAATAGCTAATAAGATTTTTGGCATAAGGCTTTTAATTTTTACAAATATAAAATAATGAATTGTAGCCTTCTCACAATTTTAGGCAAATTACATAATAGAAAATGCTAATTTATATTTTGATAATTTTGAATAATCCAATAAGGAATTCAAAAAAATAATTTTTACTAATGTTTAATTTCTTTAAAAAAAATAAGGTATCTGTTGTGGTGAGGGATTTCTGTTTTCTAACAGAGGAATATAAACTGAAAGCGCTGTCTGCTCTCGCCCTAGAGGAGCCTCAAACAGTTTTTCTTTGTTGGTTTAGCCAGACTCAAAAACTGCTAGCTAGTCACTTTGAAGCGAATAACTTGAGCTATGAAAGAGTCTTATTGCTACAAGGCGGCACTTATTCAAAAATTGGTCAGCGCAAATTGATCTTGGCAGAACATCATCCTAACCTACAAGTAGAAGAAGATTTTTATACGCAGATGAATTTAACGACAGCAGATTATTACAACTCATTGACTGAACCAATTTTTAAAAAGGCTGGAGCGGATAAGATTATAGACCTTATGAAAAAAATGGGAATGAAAGATGATGAGGCAATTCAACATACAATGATTTCTAAGTCTATACGAAACTTGCAAGAAAAAATGGCTTCGTCACTAGATGGATTTATAAATGCCTCCTCTCAAGAAGAATGGATACGAAAGCAAGAAGGGAATAACTATACCGGAATGTGAATACTTACTAAAGTTCCGAATCCTATCCTGCTATCAAAATCTATTTCACCGTTCAAATAATTCACCCTGCTTAATATATTCGAGAGTCCGATACCACTGCCGTTGTTGTTTTTTTTGTCAAACCCAATGCCATCATCTTCTACAGTGACGCTTGTCTCATCATCACTGTGATGGATGGATATAGAAAGCTTAGCAGCACTAGCATGTTTAATTACATTATTGATACATTCTTGTAATATTCGATACAGTACAGATTCTTTTTCTTTAGGAAGTTTACTTTCGCCATCGCTATAGAAATCTACTTTAATTACATTTTTATCTATTCGTTGTAGAAAAATCTGTAACGCTTCGCTTACGCCATTATTAAACATTGCAATTGGCATCATTTGATGACTTACTGCCCTTATTTCTACGCAGCTTTCATCTAGCATATCAATCACATTATTGAGTTTTTCTTTTTGCTCGTTGTCAGCAAAAGATAAGTCATTGTCTAGAACAGAAAGATTCATTTTAGCAGCACTCACCATTTGCCCTACACCGTCGTGCAACTCTGTAGCTATTCGTATTCTTTCTTTTTCTTCTGCAGAAATAATGGCGGCAGTGGCCAATTTTTGCTGTTGTAGAATTTCTTTTTGTAGCTCTATTTTTGCTTGATGTTGTTTTCTTCTATAAGTCATTAATGCTATCAGACTTATTATCCCTAATGCCGCTATGAGCCCTACGATACCACTTCGCTGCTTGTTAAGTTTTAATTTTTGGGCTTGAATTTGACTTTCTTTTTTCTCCGTTTCATAAATCGTTTGAAACTCTGCAATTTTATTTTCAGAGCTTAAATTGAGGATGCTGTCTTTGTATAAATAATGTCTTTTTAAATTAATGATGGAACTATCCAACTCATTTTTTTTCTGGTATATCTCGCTTAGAATCTTGTAAGCACTAGCTGTAGCCTCTTTGTAGTCTACCTGTTTGCTTAATGAAATTGCTCTATAAAGGTATGGTATGGCTTCATTGTTTTTACTGTTCATAAAATGCAATTGGCCAAGATTGAGATAGGTATCAGACATTAGGCGAGAGTCATTAAAAGAAGAATCAATGGCCAAGGAAATCTTGAAATATTTTTTGGCTTCTTCAAATTTGCCGTCATACATAAAGCAGTTGGCCATATTATCATAAAACGGGGTCTTTAAATTTAATAAACCCAAACTATCGCAATATTTTAGACCCATCTCATCAATTGCCAACGCTTCTTTATATTTCCCCTGCATTCCGTAAACATTAGCAAGAGTGTGAAGTGTAACGCTGTAGCCATTCTTTTTAGATTCAGGATAACTTAATACATCTACCAGCATAGCTTCCGCCTTTGGAAGTTCATCTCGCATTTGGTACACCTGAGCAAGTCTGATTTTTGCTTTTAATATGCCACTTATATTTTTAATGTTTTCGTATCTCTGTAACGCTTGGATACCATACTCAATACTTTTGTCGTATCGTGATCTGCCAAAATAATATTGGCTAAAACCTAAATAACAATGAGCAATAAGTTTTTCATCCTTTAAAGATTTGGCTATGCTAAGTGCTTCTCCCAGACTGGATTCTTGGAGGGCATTAGTGCTTATTTTCTCGCTTATAAAAACTACTTGTAAAATTGCGACTACTTCTCCCTCTTTATAATTGATACTTCTTGCTAAAGCTAAATTCTTTTCTGCATTTGCCAATGCTGATTTGACATTCGCTCTAAACTGTGCAATTGAAAGATCATTAGTTAAATCTATTTTCGTTTTTACATCCTTGGTACTTGCTATTTTTTGCTCAAGCTCAGGTATCGTTTGGGCATTGCAAGCTAGGATACACAGGTAACTATAGATAAAAAGAAGTGAAGCTTTCAACATTGCGAGAATTTATTTTTAGATTCCTAGAACTTCTTTCATATTAAATACGCCGGTTCTAGGTGCAATATATTCTGCAGCTAGAACAGCACCTGCAGCAAATCCTTTTCTGCTATGGGCTGTGTGAATGATTTCTATTTCATCTACGTCGCTGCTATACTTTATATGATGAGTACCGGGTGCGGGGTCTTCCCTTTCACTTACGATAGAGAGGGAGCCTTCAATATGATCTGCATTGTTATGCCAGCCATTATAGGCTTCACTTATATTGGTTATTTGTTGGGCAAGTGTGATGGCTGTTCCACTTGGGGCATCCTTTTTTGCAGTATGATGCACCTCTTTTAAGCTAGCGTTATATTGAGGCTGGTCTTGCATTAGCTTCGCCAATTTTTCATTAAGTGCAAAAAATAAATTTACACCTACGCTAAAATTGCTTGCATAGAGAAAACTACCATTTAAGGAAACACAAAGCGCTTCTACTTCTGCTAGTTCTTCTACCCAGCCAGTGCTACCGCTCACTACAGGCACTCCTTGTTCTAGCAGTGTCATTAAGTTGTTCTTTGCAGCTTCTGGATTGGTAAATTCTATAGCTACATCGCAATTTGCTTTTGATAAAGTGGTTAAATCAGCGATGTTATCTTGATCTATTTTTGCTACGATACTGTGTCCTTTCAGTAATGCAATTTCTTCTATCGCCTTGCCCATTTTGCCATAGCCTATCAATGCAATCTTCATTTGTTTTGTTTTAATTCCGATAAAGTTAAAGAAGTAAAATTGATGAGAGTATTTGGCTTTACTATTTACCAATATGAAGTACAATGCTCAAGCCGGCAGTCCTAGCCATTGGACTAAGGCCAGGCTTAAGTTGTAGTGAAAGATCATCGCTTACATCAAAGGTTTTTAGATTAGCATCTACTGCAGCATCGACCACCTGTAGTCCCCAGAAGCCAATAAAAAATAGTACAGAGTAATCTACATCTTGACGCACTGCATTCCTAAAACTTTTAATTCTATCTGGCTGATCTTTTACTGCGAAGTAAGGTTGTATGATTTGATTGTCATTACTTGGGTCGCCATCTGTGGCTAGAGCAAATGCAGTTTTTGCTTCATTGTATTTCTTCAGGTTATTGAAAAAAACGTAGGTCGTTGCTCCAAGTGCTCCATACACTAAGGGAAGTTTCCAGATTTTCTTATTCGTAATTTGTCCCCAGCCAGGTAATACTGCTGAGCGTATAATCGCTATTCGAGGAGTGTAAGGGAGGCTTGTGTCTATCTTATTATAAAACTTTACTTTCTTCTCTTTCTTTATCGCTTTTGTAATCACACCTAAAGTATCTATCTGCTCTTCTACCACCTGCGCAGAAGCATTCTGTGCAAAGAAGATAGCAACAACCAAGAAAATAAATCTACAACGCATTATTGAACAGTGATTTTTAATTTATCTAGTAAGGCATTTAATTCTTCTATCGAGTAATATTCAAAACTTATGCTACCAGTGCCTTTGCTGCTATGTACTAGTTTTACTTTAGTGCCAAAGCTAGATGCTAAATTATCTTCTATTTTCTTCATAGAAGGTGCTAATTGTTTTTTTGTAGGAGAATTAACAGCACCAGATTCTTTGTACATTTTCCGAACCAGCTCTTCTGTCTGTCGTACACTAAGACCTTTAGCTTTTATTTCAGAAAAGATATATAATTGTTTATCTACCACATCTACATTGATAAGTGCTCTTGCGTGGCCCATACTGATGATGCCAGTGCGTACTGCTACTTGGATGTCTGGAGGTAGTTTTAATAAGCGAATATAATTGGCCACTGTGCTACGTTCTTTTCCCATCCTTTCTGCTACTTGCTCTTGCGTATATTCCAACTCATCCATCAGGCGCTTATAACTTAGCGCTATTTCTATGGCATTAAGGTCTTCTCTTTGTAAGTTTTCAAGAAGTGCAAGCTCTAGTATTTTACTATCGTTGGCTTCTTTAATATATACAGGAACATCTTTTAGCCCAGCAAGTTTAGATGCTCTATACCTTCGCTCACCTGCGATTAATAGATATCTGCCGTTCTTTGCAGGAGCTACAGTAAGCGGTTGTATGATATCGTGTAATGTAATAGACGCTGCCAATTCCTTTAGCGCAGCTTCGTCAAAGTCTTTTCTTGGCTGCTGCGGATTAGCGTCTATCTTACTTAATGGTACTCTCGTGTTCGCAGCAGTTTCTTTTACATTGGTGCTAAGACTAGCAGTAGTAGCTTTTAGATCTGTATCTATATTTTGTAAAAGACTTCTGATGCCTTTACCTAATAATTCTTTATTTTTTTTTGGAGCAGTCATTTTATTTTTTTTGTGGCGTGTGCCGCTAAGGCGTCATCGGGCTATATGCTACAATCTTTTCTTCGTCCCTCAGAAAAGGATTTTCACTTCTATCCCTCACGCTTGAGCTCAGTAAGTATTCGTTCTATTCTTAATAGTATTCTATCAAGCTATTTTTATTGCATCACTCTTTCTTCCTCAGAGATTTTGGTCATATTATTTTTCTGTAAAATCTCTTTGGCCAAGTTTAGATAATTGATAGCGCCTTTGCTATCACTATCGTACAAGATAGCTGGTTTTCCAGCACTTGGTGCTTCGCTCAGTTTCGTATTTCTGTGTATGATACTGTCAAAAACCATCTCATCAAAATGCCTCCTCACTTCACTCACTACTTGATTGCTAAGTCTAAGTCTGCCATCATACATCGTCATTAATATACCTTCTATCTGTAATTCTGTATTCAGTCTATTTTGTACAATTTTTACTGTATTCAATAATTTCCCTAGGCCTTCAAGGGCAAAAAATTCTGTCTGCACAGGTACGATTACACTATCCGCAGCCACTAGCGCATTTACGGTAATCAAACCTAATGATGGAGAACAATCTATAATTACAAAATCATAATCATCCTTTATTTGATCAAGAATACCTTTAAATACGGCTTCTCTATTCGGGTAATTAATCATTTCTATTTCGGCACCAACAAGATCAATATGAGACGGAATTAAATCTAAGAAAGCCAATTCTGTTTTCAATACCACATCTTTAGCCTCCGCCTCATTTACCATACAATCGTAAAGGCTTTTAGTAACGTTCTGCAAGTCAAAACCTATACCAGTGGTGCTATTTGCTTGAGGGTCAGCATCTACCAGCAAAGTCTTATATTCTAAAATAGCAAGGCTAGCCGCAAGATTGATTGCAGTCGTTGTTTTTCCCACCCCACCTTTTTGATTGGCTATGCCTATAACTCTACCCATAATCTTAGTTCAAATAATCATTTATCTGCCGCAATATGCAGTTTTTTCTGCTAATTATAGCAATATAGCAAATGTACTTGATTAGGGGGAGGGAAAGGGAGGAAAAATTATGTTGAAAATTTAAATATTTAAACTGAATCGTTACAATACTTCTAATCATAGGATTTCGGTTGTTAGAGCTACCAGCCTGAGGGAAAACCTAACACACTACTTTAAAGGGCTATCTACATCTTCGAAGCTGCTTTTCTCGTAATTAAATCGTGATCAACTTTAAATTCAAAATAACTCTATCTCTACTTCTACTTTTCTGTGCTCGTAGTTTGCAAGCTCAGTTGATAGATAATACATCTAGTTTTAGAACCATTAAAAGCGATAAGTATTTTCGCTTTCACTATGACAATGATTTCTTCACCAAAACCGATAAATATTATACGCAAGGAGTGACATTTGAATATGTAAATCCTAGGCTTCGTAAAAATCCTGTCAATAAAATTCTATGGGCGCCATTTAGTACCAGTCCTCAATACGGAGTAAGCCTTAATTTATTTGGCTATACACCCACAAGTATTTTGAGCGATACTATTCTAACTGGTGACAGACCTTTTAATGCCAACATCTCTTTAAAATCATTTTTAATTCAGGTGGATGAGGAGCATCAGCAGCAAGTGTCTACGGCACTTAGTCTAGGAATTATGGGACCAGCTGCCCTTGGATTTAAGATTCAGGACAATATTCATAAATGGCTAAATAATACAAGGCCCAAAGGATGGCAATATCAAACAAAAAATGATATCATTATTAATTATCAGCTTAATTATGAAAAGAATTTGTTTGCGGCAGACAATAATTTTTTATTGAATGCAACCGGAGAATTGCGTCTTGGCACTTTAAATAATAAAGTAGGTGGTGGACTTAATTTTATGGCAGGAAGATTCAATGATAGATTTAAGCCAGTAAATACGGAAAAGAAGAAAGCAGAGTATTATTTCTATGGACAAGGGAAAGTGAACTTAATAGGTTACGATGCAAGTATGCAAGGAGGGTTGTTTACTCGTAACAACCCTTACATCATTAAAGCTAGCGACATTTCAAGAGCGACGTTACAGGCTGATGCAGGTGTAATAGTTAATTTAAAGAAGCTATATTTTTCTTATACACAGTCTATCTTAACAAGAGAGTTTAAGGGTGGGAATAGTCACCGCTGGGGCGGAATTAGTATAGGCTTTACTTTATAATTCTAGTAAGGATAAGAAAATGTACAAATCAGAACCGTTGAAATTTAATGCAGCCCCTTCCCATAATTTTTCTCACCAGCCTTTATTTCCACAACTAGTAAGTTTTCTTTCGGAGGTAGCGGACAGTTATATCCGCTAGCATAGGCACAATAAGGGTTATATGCTTTATTGAAATCTAGTGTGAGTGTTTTTCCTTTTATATCATTCATCCTAAAATCTAAGTATCTACCACCACCATAACTATCAAAGCCAGAACTGGCATCTCCAAAACGAACAAAGAGATAGTCCCGGTACTCCTCGGTCGTCATCAGTGATTGGGATTGGTAAATGTAGAGTTGCTGAGTTGTATCGTGTATGGAAAATTGAAGTAGTCCAAATACAAAATAGTGTTGGAGTTTTCCAGACGAAGTCGCCATATCAAAACCTTTTTTATCCTCTATTTTTTTAAAACGTGCGGCTACTCTGTACTCCATATTCGGCTTGTAAAATGACAAGTGATTTCTGTCGGCAGCTTTTACAACTTCGTGGCTATCCACATAGTTTTTTTGAAACAGGCTAATAGAATCCTCATATTTTAATTGGGCATTTGCACTAAAGCTCGCCGTTGTGCAAACAAAAATTAGTATTAGTATGTTATAAGAATTCATAGGTGCGTTTTAGAAAGTAGTTTTAGGATTTGCAAATAAAATTGAAGGCGAAGGCTTTCTCACTCAATGTAAATTAAAAATTATTTATCTGAGCGCAATTTACTCAAAGCATATTAGAATAAATTTTGGGATTCCTGTTTTGATAAGTTGCTAAAAAAATAAATGTTGCTTAAATGTTTTTCACCCTTATAATTCTTTTCCTTTGCATAATATGATAACAATAATTTCTGGAACGAACAGAGTAGGGAGCAACAGCCTCAAAGTAGCCAAAATCTACGAAGCTGCGTTGCAAAAGCAGGGAATGGCCTGCCAAGTACTCTCTTTAGAAGAGGTGGATATGAGTGTGCGCAATGACGCATTTGAAAGCGCAGAAGAAAAATACCTAAAGGCTGCCAGCAGTTTTGTAATAGTAATGCCAGAATATAATGGCTCTTTTCCTGGTATTTTAAAACTAATGATTGATAATAGTACCATAGCTCCCTGCTGGAACAACAAAAAAGTCTTGCTTGTGGGTGTAAGTACAGGCAGAGCTGGCAATCTGCGTGGGATGGAGCACCTTACCGGTTCCTTGCTGCATGTAAAAATGCACATTCATTACAACAGGCTGCCTATTAGTATGGTGCATACGTATTTGGATGAGCAAGGAAATGCTAACGATACTTTGACGGCTTTAATAGATCAGCATTCGGCTGAGTTTGTGGGTTTCTAGCTCTTATTAGCAGTCTATTAATTTGTGGCATTGACCATTCTGAAGATTTCTTGTAGATCTTCATCAATAGGGAAAGGTTTCAGCGGAGGCACGTTGGCTCCGCCAGGATTTCCGACTGGCACCGTACCAACAAATGATTTTATTCCGCCAAATAACAATCTTGGAATTTGCCCTAAAATCTCTTTTCTATTTTTTATTTCAAAGCCAAATTGAAGCATTTTCCAATGAACGTAAGTGTGGGGCAAAGGATATTTTTGTCCTATGATATGTGCTCTTTCTAGATGTATCCAAGCATCTCTTAAATTTCCCTGTTCCTTGTGATGCAGGTATTGCGTTAGCTCACTATCAAAATAAATCTTCAAAGCTTTCGGTATGGAAGTGTAGAATTTCATAAAATTAATTTTATTCGAAGTTGGCCATAAAATTTAGTTGTTGCACAATGG
>JBBRHK010000066.1:0-10312 GCA_038222815.1 Chitinophagales bacterium | reverse complement strand
TTATGAATAGGAGTATTAAAAGTAACGACAGGGGCAATCATTCCTTATGGAATATAGGTACTTGGCTGATATTGAAACACCAATTAGCAAAATCACTTTTTATAAATGAAGGCGTACGATTAGATTATAGCCAACGCATCGGGCTCATAGCAACTCCTCAAATAAACATCGCCTACAATCCTAGTGCCTGGAGCTTGCGAGCATCGTTTGCACAAGGTATACGAGATGCCGACTTTACAGAACGTTATAACAATTATAACCGCCCCTTGGTTACATCTGGCAGTATAGGTAACCCCGATTTAAAGCCGGAAAAAACATATAACCTAGAAATAGGTACGGATTATGTAGCTAGTTCAAAATTGAAAATAAGTACTACCCTATTTTATCGAAATCAAAACCAACTAATAGATTATGCACCTACTGCATATAATGATATGCCTCGTACCATAAACTTGGTCCCTGCGGGTAGCTATGCCTTAGCAACTAATTTAGCTAATGTAAAAACAAAAGGTGCTGAAATTGATTTAAACTACACAGAAAAAATAAACGAACATTCTTCATTTACTATCAATTACAACCTTACCTACCTTAACTCTAAAAATAAGGACAGTATCCCATCATTTTATATATCTGCACATGCCAATTGGCTGAGCAACTATAATATGGTATACTCATTTCGAAGATTTACAGCAGCGATAAATGGTCTATACAAGGCCAGAAACGCACAAGCGGCATCTGCAATAAATGCTTCACTTAGCAAAAGCTATTTTCTACTAAATACTAAAATTGCTTATGGTTTTCAAAAAGCACATTGCACGCTTTTTGCCCAAGCCCATAATTTATTAAACACAACATATAGTGATTTGCTAGGTGCAATAATGCCTGAGCGATGGGTAAGCGGAGGGTTACAGGTTAAATTTTAATATGGAAAACCCTACTTAGGACAAGACATATAAAAAGTACCATATAAGATTTGCTTTTCAATGGATAAGCTAGCGCTATCAATTGCTTTAGACATAAATACCAAATCAAGTATAAAACATAAAAATCCCGGCTACTTGAGGTAACCGGGATTTTTAAAAAACGCTCAACTTATTTTAGGACTCTACAAGTAAACAACTACTCTCCCATCAACTCCACACTTCTAGAAATAAATCCTGTAAGACTTTTACCTACCAATAATCCTTGAGAAAGTAGCGCCAAATCGGCTAGATTTTTTACTAGTTTTTCTTGCTTAGCTTCTTCCTTCTCTGCCAGTATATTTTGGTACAGCGGATGGTTACCATTTACAGTGATGTTTACCTCATCGGGCATTTGTGCGTAGAACTGAGCCATACCTCCGCCCATACTTGCCATCTCTTTCATACGGCGCATTTGTTCTGGTCTTGTAGCTGTTACTGCTGGCGCATCGGCAGACATTCCTTTTACTTCTACCGTTACATGAAGACCTTCTTGCGGCTGTTCAAATAATTTTTTCAATTTTTCTGCATCATCTTTACTCAAAACAGATTCTGTTGCTTCTGCTTTATCTATTAAATTATCTGCGATATCAGCATCAACCCTTGTAAAGATTACATCATCCCACTTAGATTCTATGTTACCTATAAATGCTGCATCTACAATGGTTTCCATCTTTACTACAGCGTAGCCTTTTGTTTTTGCCTGCTGTATAAATGTATCTTGCTGTACAGGGTTAGTACTATATACAATTACGTATTTACCATCCTTATTTTTTTGCGAAGTTTCTACTGCTGTTTTATATTCATCTAATGTATAGAACTTACCATCCATATCTTCCATCACGAAAAACTTGGTGGCTTTTTCTCTAAACTTATCTTCCGTCATCATACCATACTTCACAAACAATCCTAAGCTCTCCCATTTTTCTTCAAAAGCCTTACGATCGTTGTTGTAGATTTCTTCTAGCTTATCAGCAACTTTTTTTGTGATATGCGCATTAATCTTTTTCACATTAGGATCTCCCTGTAGGTAACTCCTACTTACATTCAAAGGAATGTCTGGGCTATCTATTACACCGTGCATCAGCATCAAAAATTCTGGTACAATATCCTTTACTTCATCAGTTACAAAAACTTGATTACTGTATAATTGTATTTTATCTTTTTGTATCTCATAGCTCTGCTTTATTTTAGGGAAATAAAGAATACCAGTAAGGTTAAATGGATAATCTACATTTAGGTGAATCCAAAAGAGAGGTGTTTCAGAATATGGATAAAGCTCCTTGTAAAAATTTTCGTAATCTTCTTTAGTAAGATCAGCAGGCTTTTTCGTCCAAGCTGGCGCTGTATTATTTAAAGGCTTTTCTTCTTCTATTGGCTCTATCACATCTGCTTCTTCGCCTTCTTTTACTTCTTCATTTTTTACTGGTGCTTCCTTCACTTCATTTACATCAGTAAAGAAAATAGGCACTGGCAAAAACTTGCAAAACTTATTAAGCGTTTCTTTTATTTTATAAGCATCTAAGAAATCTTTACTCTCTTCGTTAATGTGTAGGACGATATCTGTACCACGAAATTCTCTTTCAGCTTTAGACAAAGTAAACTCTGGGCTACCATCACACTCCCACTTCACAGCTTCTGAACCTTCTTTGAAACTCTTTGTAATAACCTCTACTTTCTCACTCACCATAAAAGAAGAGTAAAAACCTAGTCCAAAATGACCAATAATATTATTTTCATTTTGCCCTTTGTACTTCTCTAAAAATTCTTCAGCTCCACTAAAGGCAACTTGGTTAAGATATTTATCCACTTCTTCTTCTGTCATACCAACACCTCTATCAGAAATGGTTATCGTTTTTGCCTTAGCATCCAACTTTACATCAATCCTCAATTCTCCGAGGTCGCCTTTTGCTTCTCCAATAGAGGAAAGTGTTTTCACTTTTTGAGTAGCATCTACCGCATTACTTACCAGTTCTCTGATAAAAATATCGTGCTCGCTGTATAAAAACTTCTTGATGATGGGAAAGATGTTCTCCGTCTGTACCCTTATTTGTCCTTTTTCCATAAAAATAAATCTGATTATTGATAATGCTTAGAGTAAGCAAAATCAATACCATTACTAGAATACGGAAAAACTGTCAGTAGAGCGCTGAGGAGTATTACTTTGATTTAGACCTTTTCTTTTTACTTGGCTCGTATATTTTCCAAGCCTTGTCTATGATTTGTAAAAATTCCTTTTGAATGTAAACGGAATCGTCAGCAGCAGTACTTGCATAAGACTGTATAAGTGGCCAACTGACAGTTCCTTTATATTTTGATTTTCTAAGTTGCATTCCTAGCATTGATACTGCCGTTGCCATCTTTAACTCCTTTGACAAGTCAGTTTGGCGGATGTATTGGGCTTTTATGTCTTTTACAATGCTATCAGTGGCTAATGCTCCGCAAGGCTTAAATGATAAAAAGCTTTTGGCAATTATATTTTCCTGTCCTTTTTCTAAGTCAATTTTGAAAGTTTCAGTCGGTTTAATTTGAAAAATAGCCAATGTGTTATTACCACTTCCTACTTCTCCACCTTCTAATCTACCGCCAGTTTCTGTTATAGCTTGTTTCTTATTATCAAATCCTATTAGGCGATAGTCTTTTACATATTTTTCGCTAAAAACTACATCAAGTAGCACATCATCTGCTACTGCATAAAGTGTCTGCGTAAGTTCTTTTACTAATACCTTCTCAGCTTCTTGCACGTCATCGAGGTAAGCATAGTTTCCGTTCCCTTTTCTAGCCAGAGCTTGCAACTTAGAATCTTTTAAATTACCCATTCCTACTCCTAAGCAGGTAAGGTAAATACCTATGTCTTTTTGGCTTCCTACAAGATCCTCCAACGCTTTTTCCGACTTTTCACCAACATTAAAATCGCCATCTGTAGCAAGTATTATTCTGTTGTTACCATCTTTTATAAATGTAGATTCTGCTAATTTATAAGCCACTCTTATTGCACTTTCGCCGGGTGTATCTCCACTAGCAGTAAGTTCGCCAATTGCTGTAAGAATTTTTTCCTTTTTGTCGCCGCTAGTAGGCTGTAGATATATCCCTACCGATCCTCCATATACTACAATACTTACTTTATCAATTGGTCTTAAATTCTTTACAAACATCTGAAATGCAGCTTGCACTAATGGTAGCCTATTGGCCATATCCATACTGCCTGAAACATCTATGAGGAAGACAAAATTACCAGCCGGCAATAAATCTAAGTTTAGCTTCTTGGTACTCACATTTACATACAACAATTTATCGTCCTTCTCCCAAGGACAATCAGATAATGTCGTTTTTTCTTTGAATAAATGATTGTCAGCAGGCTCTTCATAACCGAGGTTAAAATAATTAACCATTTCCTCAATCTTTACAGCATCTGGCGGCACTTCGCTTCCCATATTTATAAACCTCCTCACATTGCTGTAACTCGATTTATTTACTCCAAGTGAATAGCCGGTGGATGGGAACGATTTGCAATTTATAAAGTCGTTCTCTATTAATTGAAAATAACTTTCACCTCCCGTATTCAGCGAAAAGGCTGGCTTATCTATCATTGCCTTTGTAAGGTTACTCAATGATGGCGGTGCGGTATTTTTTGCAAATGAATTTTGGTGCAGTAATATATTTTGCCATTCATCAGACTTTACAGGAATCACTTTTTGATCATATCCATTTAAGGAAATGGTAAGTGTATCGTACAATTTCTGTGTATTGATGCCGAAGCTACCATAAGTTCCTGAAAATAGAATTTGACGGGTAGAATGCACAAAGATTTTAGCCCCATTAAGGGTTTGCTTTTTTTCGTCCCTAATGTCGCCTCTCAAATAGTACTGAGCAGAGGCTGCAGAAAACGAAAAAAATAAAAACACATATACAATGTATTTCTTCAATTTTACTTTGGCAATTACCGTAATTTAATATTAATTAATTAATTAAAAATTATAATATCCTACTATCTGATAATAAGGTACATTTTTAAGGCTTTACGCTGCACCAACTTAGAAAGTTCAATGCATCAACGAATTATTTAATTAATTATTTTATTACTAGCTATTCTGATAGCAATTGGTAAATCATAGGAAGGTTACGGGCAAGCCCATCATAATCAAGTCCGTAGCCCAAGAGAAACTTATTAGGCACCTCAAAACCTAAGAAATCTATGTGTAGTGGATGCTGGAGCGCTTCCGGCTTGTGGAGCAAGGCTGCTATTTTTAAGGATGCAGGCTGCTGGTCTAAAAGTTGTGGCATAAACTCGGTGAGTGTTTTACCAGTATCTACTATATCCTCTAAAATGATAACGTGCCTACCTTTCAAAGAATGATCAAGACCTATAGAAGTTATGACCGTACCTGTACTTTTTGTCCCTTTATACGAAGCTAATTTTATAAAACATATTTCCGCTTCAAAATCTAGCTTCTTAAATAAATCAGCCGCAAAGATGAATGCGCCATTTAGAATCGCCAAGAACAAAGGCTGCTTATCTGCATATTCTGCCTTTAACGAAGCTGCCATCTTTACCAGAGCTTGATCTATTTCTGTGGCATTAATGTAGGGTTCAAATGACTTATCCTTTACAGTTATTATTGACATATTAGTGTTTAATCGTTATAAATAACCATCCCTTATGGCTTACCAACAGGCATTAGTAATACAGACGTACCAGCAGGAACAATGGCATTTTTTTCTAGCTTATTGTACAATGCCAAGTATTGTAATTGCACTCCTGTATTCTGAGAAATTTCTTGCAGCGAGCTAGATTGACTTATTGTAAGCGAAGGCTTTATACCTTGCTTGGCTTTCTTTTCTAGATAAATGTATTGACCTTCTGCAAGTAAGCCATCGTTGTCCAAATCATTGTAATCTAAGAGTTTACTTAGCGCAATCCCTGCCCTAGATGCTATAGCCAACAACGAAGTATTAGCTTTTGCAAATACGGCCTTTATCCCATTAAACTTACTCAGACCTTCTTCTACAGTTTCCACTTTTGGGGTAACAATTGCTGGTTGATTTTCTTGATTGGAAGAAATACTATTCTTTCTTGCTATACTATCTAAAATATTTGGAGAAGGACTACCTCCTCCAACATCTACTTTATCATATTGAAAAAGTTCATACTTTTCTATATTAGAAATTAGTATTTGCGGATATCTAGGATTAGTAGCATAGCCAGCCCTTTTTAATCCATAAGCCCAGCCTTTATAGTCATACAACTCTAAGGTAAAGAGGGCACTATATCTTTGATTTTTTCTTAGAAAATCACTGTGATCTGCGTAGCTTTCCTTTGCAGATTGATATTTTCTAAAACATTCGTTTGGCGCATCATCTGTATGTTTTACAGACTCTCCTTGCCAATCAGATTTACATTTGATGCCAAAATGATTGTTACTACGCTGTAACAAATCACTATTACCACTTTCAGTTTCTAGTAACCCTTGTGCAAGCGTAATAGATGCAGGCACGCCACTTCTTTTCATTTCCCATATTGCTGCTTCTTTGTATTTTTCTATGTACTCCTCTGGCGTAGTGCGCTGAGCAAAGGATGAGCTTGCAACTATGAATCCTAAAACAATCAAAAATAATTTCTTCATAAGACTTTATAATTTTTTAATGATAGTGATACCATCTCTGATGGGCAGTATTACCTGCTCTACCCTCTTATCATTTTTAATGTATTCGTTAAAAAGCTGAATAGCTTTTGCACTTTTTCCTTCTATGTGCTCGTCTAAAACTTTGCCGTGAAAAAGTACATTGTCTACAATTATCACAGCACCCTGGTTCAATACCGGCAAAGTTAATTCGTAATACTCAATATACCCTGTTTTATCGGCATCTATAAAAACTAAATCCCATAACTGATTTAGCGTTGGAATAATACTTTTTGCGTCCCCAATGTGTAAAATAATTTTTGCAGGAGTATCTATTTTATTAAAAAAAGAATTGGCAATTTCTGCATCTGCTTCCCTTAATTCTATTGTGTGTAATTCCGATAGAGCCGGCATTTCTTTAGCCAAGCATATTGTGCTAAACCCTGTAAAAGTGCCTATCTCCAGTACTTTGAGTGGTTGCTTCATAAATGTAAGCATACTTAAAAGCTGCCCTTGTAATCTAGAACTTGCCAAGTGTGCTTGAGGATGTGCTTCTGTTATCTGCAATAATTCTTCCACTACTGGAGAAAATTCACTACTATAATTCGTAGCGTAGTTATCTGCCTTTTCCCAATCCATTATGACGTATGAATATTTTTATACAAAGATTTTTTAGAAATCATTAACAATCCTAAGAAAGTAAGTGCCCCATTCAGCGCTAATATTTCTATCCCTATAGAATAACCACCTAAGTAGGCAGGAGCTTCTAATTGTAAAAAATAACAAACTATAGGACTTAAGATTGCAATAAGTGCAATGATCCAAGTATTAGGTAAGCCACGTTTTGTAATTATGCCAAAAGTAAATAATCCTAAAAGTGGACCATAGGTGTAACCAGCCAATTCTAATATTTTATCAATAATACTTCTGCTATTCAACGCTTGAAAAACTAGAATACAAAGGAAGAAGACAATGGTCATAGAGATGTGTACAGTAAGCCTGGTTCGCTCTTGCTTTTTATCTTCTACCTGATGAGCGGCCAATTCTGAAACTGTAGCTTGGTCTTCGAGCTTATTTTTCTTAAAGCCCAATATATCTATACAAATAGATGATGTAAGCGCAGTAAGCGCACCATCTGCACTCGGAAATAAGGCAGAGATTAATGCGATGATAAACATAATAGAAATTACTGGAGGCATACTATTCATAAGCCCAAGCGCAACAGAAGGAAACAATCTATCTCCGGTAATATCTGTGCCGTTGTGCAAGAATGCTAGTGCATCACCGGTAGGCCCTGCGTTCCCTATAAAACTAGCACCACTATTATATGCATATAGGTAAAGAAGACCGCCTAATAATAAAAACAAAAGATTTACTAATACTAAGATCACACTGAAGGTCATCATATTTTTTTGTGAATCTTTAAGCCTCCTTACACTAATATTTTTCTGCATCATTTCTTGATCCAACCCAGTCATTGCAATAGTGATAAATGCGCCGCCAATGATCTGTTTAAGAAAGAATCCTTTGCTATTAATATCCGTATTAAAAATCTTTGTCAAGTTCTTAGACTCCATATTATTTACTGCATCCAATACAGAAATATCTAAATGATTGAGAATATATCCCACGCATACAATTAGACCAATAATCATTAGTGCCGTTTGTAATGTATCTGTATATACAATTGTTTTTACGCCTCCTTTAAAGGTGTATAACAAAATCATTAGCAATACCACAACGGTAGATACCCAAAATGGAATATCAAGTTGTGATAAGATAAAAATGTGCAAGATGCTAATTACTAGATACAACCTTGCAGTAGCTCCAATCGTTCTGGATAGAATAAAAAATGATGCCCCGGTCTTATATGCCCAACTACCAAATCGCTCCTTTAAATAGCCGTATATGCTACTCAAATTCATCTTATAATACAGAGGAAGTAATACGTAGGCCACTACAATGTAACCTATAAGGTATCCTATCACTACTTGAAAATATCCTAATCCATTGGGCACCCCTCCTAGTTTTCCCATATTACCTACACTACCTGGCACACTCACAAACGTAACACCAGAGAGCGATGTACCTATCATACCAAAAGCTACAAGCTTCCAATTACTATTCTTATTTCCTACAAAGAAAGATTCATTGTTAGCGCCTCTACTAGTATACCAAGCCACTACTAATAGCAAAACAAAATATCCAATTACAAAGGCAAGTAAAGTATATGGTGACATATAAAATCTTTAAAATAAGAGATTGAAAAATAATTTGGCTTGAAAGTAGAAAAAAATCTTGTTCTTTGTTGCAAAAATTAAAATCAATTTATGCAGGTAAAAGCTATAGCCGTTTTTTGTGGAAGCAAACCAGGGGCAAATCCAATATTTGTAGAACATGCAACCGCACTAGGCGAACTACTGGCTAATAAAGATATTCACCTCATATATGGTGGAGGAAACAATGGGCTGATGGGTGCTGTAGCCAATGGAGCGTTAAGTAAAAATGGAAAAGTAACGGGTATCATTCCCAAGGCACTTACAGAGTTTGAGCACCAGCATGAAGGTCTTACAGAGCTTACAGTAGTAGATACTATGCACATTAGAAAACAACTATTATATGATAAATGCGATGCTGCCATTATCTTACCCGGCGGCTACGGCACGCTTGACGAAGTTTTTGAAATGCTTACTTGGAATCAATTATCCATTCACCATCGTCCAATATTTTTCTTAAATAGCGGGGGGTTTTATACAAATCTTCTGGCTCATATAGAAGTAATGGAGCAAGAAGGGCTACTATACGGCAAGCCTACAGATTTAATTACAGTGGTAGAAGAAGTGAGCGAATTTAAAGACCTATTATCGGGGCCTGTAAATTAATCCCTTCCTTGGAATAAAGCAATATTGAAACCAGTTCTAAATATAGGAACAGCTCTATTTAAGTTATCAGTATAAGGTGAGTTAGGGTCCTTATTTATATCCCATAGTATAGATATATAGAAAAAGGTTTTGCTTTCTTCTGATCTGCCCGAGGCAAAACCACCTCCTACAAAAATGCTACTAGCATTAAAACTTTCCTTTTGCGTAGGTTGTCCAAAGGCAGGATCTGGAATGTATTTTTGATTAATAAAGCTATGCTCATATTGTGCTTGCGCAAATAAGAATTTCACAGGAAAAACCCTTACGAATGCACCAGGCCCTATCACAGTTTGTCGAATTTTGTCATTGCTAAAATCGCCTCTCTGCGACACATAATTTACACCCACACTGGCTGCAACGTCTACATATCTATTGATGCTGTAACCAAAGTAAGGCGACACACCAAGGTTAGTCACATTATTACCAAAACTTACATTAGCACTACCACCTGTAAAAAGGTTTTCTTTTTTAAAAATTTTTCCTCCTTCCTCTTCATCGTCTTGCGCAAATAAAGTGCTGGTAAATAAAAGAGCTAATGCACAAAATAAAAATTTCTTTGAAACCATCTGTTGAATAATTTTCTACTAAGTAAGTAAATGTTATGTAAATAAAAGACTAAAGTTAATGATGTGGCATTTAATCAAAAATCTTCCCCGTATTCAAAATTCCATTTGGATCAAATACTTTCTTAATCCCTCTAAAAAGATCTAAAGCATTATCTGAAAACATAATAGGCATATAGCTTTTTTGCACTAGGCCAATGCCGTGTTCTCCACTAATAGTACCACCAAGTTTCTTTACTAGTTCAAAT
>JBBRHK010000065.1:0-10330 GCA_038222815.1 Chitinophagales bacterium | reverse complement strand
AGATAAAGGAACTTTTAAAAGAGATTAAATCTAATCCGTTCCAAGGTATAGGTAAACCTGAGCCGTTGAAATTTAGTATGAAAGGTACTTGGTCAAGGCGAATCACTGGCGAACATAGATTAATTTATAAAGTAGATGGTAAAAAAGGAGAGGATCAAAAATGCACTATTTATCAATGTCGATTCCACTATTAAGTAGGGTGTGTGCCAGCAAATTAAATCACAAATTTTCTTTAGACTTTCTAATTTGGATTTCTTCTAACAATTAGTATCACTACTATTTTGTTTCTTACAAACAAAATAATATATGAGAAAAATTTACTTCTATTTTTTACTTCTTTGTCTTTTAGTTTCTTGTAGTCCTTCGGTAAAGTACCTTGGGCAAGCAAATGAACCTACTAATGATGTTGATGTTTTTGTTGCTGAACAAAGTATAGAAAGGCCCTACAAGATAGTGGGCAGCGGACATTTGGGATTTGCATTTAGAGCGAACATCGAAAAGGTTCAAAAAAAAATTGTCAATAAGGGAAAAACGATTGGCGCAGATGCAGTATTAATAACTTACTATTCTATACCAACTGGCGGCACCACAATTAATACAGAGTCTAAAACGGACAGTGTTGCTAGAGGTTCTGCAACTACAATAAACACCTCGATACAACCCAGTTACGCATCTGGATATAATATTGTCTATTTGAAGTATAAGTGAGATGTAAATTATAGATTTATTTATACTCCCCAAAAACATCCCTTAAACAATCAGCAATCTCTCCAAGCGTGCAATAATTTTCTACTGCATCTACAACTAGGGGCATAATATTTTCTGTCCCTTTAGCTGCTGCGGAGAGAGCAGTCAAGCATTCCGATGATTTTTTATTATCTCTGTTTGCTCTTAGCTTCTGCAATTTTTCTGTTTGAATAACTTGTATACTCCCGTCTATTTTGAATACAGGCGTATCCATCTTTTCCTCATTAGTAAATTTGTTTACACCAACACTTACCTTGCTGCCATTCTCAATGTTTTTCTGATATTCATATGCACTAGCTGCTATTTCATTTTGCATAAATTCTTCTTCAATCGCTGCAACACTCCCACCCATCAAATCAATTTTTTCTATCAGCTCCCAAGATTTTTTCTCTACTTCTGCTGTAAGATTTTCTACGAAGAAGCTTCCTGCAAGCGGATCTACAGTTTCTGCAGCGCCACTTTCAAATGCCACAATCTGCTGTGTACGCAGGGCAATTCTTGCTGCCTGTTCTGTAGGTAAACTTAGGGCCTCATCGTAACCATTAGTGTGTAAAGACTGAGTGCCACCAAGTACGGCTGCGAGAGTTTGAATAGTAACTCTAGAGATATTATTTAGAGGTTGCTGTGCTGTGAGTGTACTGCCACCCGTTTGTGTATGGAAACGCAGCATCATTGCCTTCTCCTCCGTAGCACCAAGCGATTGCATTATAGTAGCCCACATTTTTCTTGCTGCTCTAAATTTTGCTATTTCTTCAAATAAATTATTATGTGCATTAAAGAAAAAACTCAATCTCTTACCAAATACATTTATATCTAAACCCTTTGCCATTGCGGCTTGTACATAGGCCTTGCCATTACTTAGTGTAAAGGCTAGTTCTTGTACTGCAGTGCTTCCTGCTTCTCTAATATGATAACCAGAAATTGAAATCGTATTCCATTTAGGTACTACTTTACTGCACCATTCAAAAATATCAGTAATAATGCGCATACGTGCTTTTGGTGGATAAATGTAAGTACCTCTAGCAGCATATTCTTTTAAAATATCATTTTGAATGGTACCAGCAATTTTATTCAAATCTGCGCCTTGTCTTTTTGCAAGTGCTACATAAAAAGCCAGTAAAATATAACCAGTCGCATTGATGGTCATTGAGGTGCTTACCTTCTCTAATTCTATTCCTGTAAATAAAATTTCTATGTCTTCAATACTATCAATCGCCACGCCTACTTTCCCCACTTCTCCATCTGCTAATGGGTGATCACTATCGTAGCCTATTTGCGTAGGTAAGTCAAAAGCGACACTGAGTCCGCTTACACCTTGCGCTAGTAAATAATGATATCGCTCATTGCTTTCTTCGGCCGTAGAGAAGCCGGCATACTGGCGCATCGTCCACAACCTACCTCTGTACATATCTTCCTGTACTCCTCTTGTGTAAGGAAACTCGCCAGGTAATTCTGTCTCTGCGGATTTTGGTAAATCTTCTTTGCGGTACAGAGATTTTATTTCAATACCAGAGTCCGTATATATTTTTTCTTCGCTCATAATTTATAAAAGTTGCTTGGCTTCATATTGTAGTGCGTCCACCACAATTACATTTATTTCTGCTTTATCACTTAGCGTATATTCCAATACTCTTTTGCTAAGCTCAATTGCCCTTGCGTCATTGGGTAGGGTAGCAGCTATTTGATTAATTATATAGGTATTTTGATCTTTTAATTTTATGATTGCTGCCCACACTTCTTTGCTAACATATATTTGTTGGCTTACATTATACTCATATTCTTCTTTAATCATAGCGAGTAAATCTTGCTGTAAGCCAGTTACAGATTGCTCGTTATATGTCACTCGTGAAATTAGATTCTTTAGGCCAATTCTCTCTGCGTACATCGTAAGCCTTTCGTAAGCCTGTAACCTCAATTTTATAGTTTCGTTATTTATGCCTAGACGTTCGTTTATTGAGTCCTTCATTCCCTTAAACTCTGCCAAGAGCCAAGCCACACATATAAAAGCCATAAATGATGCGCCAAGCGTAATGGCCATCTGTATATTAAGTTCTAAGAGAAACATAATTTGATAGATTTTTAAAATTGGTTGCAATATAATAACTATCTATTGTAGCAGTGCTTTTTTAATCCCTAAATGCTGATATATCAACGTTAAATTACAATTCTAGAGAGTTGCTTCGGCTAAAAAGAAGTAAATTTGCAAAAATTATTGTACGATGGAAGTATTAGAAAAAACACCAGTAACATTCACAACATCTGCTATTACTGAGATAAAAAGATTAATGGCAGAGGATGCCTTTGATACATCAAAAAAATTAAGGGTAGGCGTGAAAGGTGGTGGCTGTAGTGGGATGACGTATGTGTTAGAATTTGATGCTGTTCAGGAAAACGATCAGCACTTTTTAATAAATGAGATACCTGTGATTATTGCTAAAAGTGCAGAGATGTATTTATTAGATATGAGGGTGAATTGGGAAGGTGGTCTTAATTCGAGAGGCTTTACTTTTGAAAACCCTAATGCTAGTAGCACTTGTGGCTGCGGCACTAGCTTTGCAGTATAATATTATTGCCTAGCGAATCTTTCTTTCTCATTGTAGCAAACTAGCATTGCATCTCGCACCTCATCACTTAATTCCTGAGCGGTTTTATTTTCCGAAGATATTGGTGCAAGAAAATGCATTGAAAGTCGAGTTGGTCTTAGAAAATACTTCTTATAGTAGGGCATAGCGTATGCTGTACCCGTCATCACACAAGGAATTACAGCTTTCTGGTTTGCAATTGCAAGCTTAAAAGCGCCATCATAAAATTTACGAAAAGGCTCCTTTGTTTTATTTCTAGTCCCTTCTGGGTAAATACACATGTGCATACCCATCCGAAGAACCTTGCTCATAGCTTCAAAGCTTTTACGTCTGCTAAGCTCGCTACTTCTGTCGATCATTACACCACCTCTGCGATAAAATGCTCCAAAGATGGGTACATTTTGAAAATCTTTTTTCGCAATGGTCTTGTTAGCTTCTGGAACGAATGGAGCGGATAATGGTACATCTAAAAAAGCATTGTGGTTGTAGGTTACAACATAATTCTCTCCTTTTACAAAATTATTTCTACCATAAACTGAAACAGGACATCCAACAATCATTAGCCAAAACTTCATCCAAATTCTGGATACATTTAGGAAATATATTTGTCCCTTTTTATAGTCTTTAAAGAGCCAGCAACCCATCGAGAAAGGGAAGATTATGAGGAAGGTAACAATAAAGGAAACTAGTCCCCAAAGTGCCCATACTCTTCCGAAAATGTTGATGAAAATGTTATCTTTTTTGTTACTCATTATTCTGCTTTTATCAACCAATCTATAGCCGTCTTTTTCTGCTCCGCAAGATACTTATTGGTTTTAGAAAAATGCTTGCAGCCAAAGAAACCTTTGTCAGCTGCAAATGGTGATGGATGGGCAGCTTTCAAAACCTTATGTTTTGTTTCGTCTATTAAATCTTGTTTGCTATGGGCAAATTTCCCCCATAGGATAAATACTATTCCATCAAGCTTATCGCTTATTGTTTTTATTACTGCATCTGTAAATGAGTGCCAGCCTATTTTTGCGTGGCTTGCAGGTTCGTTGGCTCTTACGGTGAGGATTGCATTGAGCATAAGGACGCCTTGCTCTGCCCAGCTTGTAAGGTCACCATAATTTTGAGGCATTTCTATCCCAATATCCTTTTGTATTTCTTTATAAATATTTCTCAGCGAAGGTGGTACTCTCTGATTTTTCTGCACGGAAAAGCTTAAACCGTGGGCTTGCCCTGCTCCGTGATAAGGATCTTGACCAATAATTACAACCTTCAAGTTTTCTGGGGGGCAGGCATTAAAAGCGTTAAAGATCATACTGCCTTGTGGGTAAATAGTTTTACCAGCTAGAATCTCTGTTTTTACGAAACTGACAAGTTCTAAAAAATAGGGCTGCTCGAATTCTGAAGCAAGTAATTTTTTCCAAGAAGGGTGGATATCAACTTTCATTAGCTAAGCGATTTTCAAAAAAATGAAGTTAAAAAAAATACCTGTAATTAATTCTTGATTTGGAATTTTGAATAGGTCTTATAACCAATGACCCTCCCAATTAAAATCGGGAGGTACTATCTAGTTGTATAAGTTGCTTTTAAATTGAAAAGAGGCTGTCTTTACGACAACCTCTTTGTGATCCGGATTGGATTCGAACCAATGACCCTCAGCTTAGAAGGCTGATGCTCTATCCAGCTGAGCTACCGGACCTGCTTTTAAATCTTTTCCCAAAAACATTTTTTACATTACCACAATCGTACAACTGAGTGTATAAAATATATTCAAGGGGGCGCAAATATAAATATACTATTCGAGATTTCAAAGCCTATTTTTTATCCAAACAGCCCTCATTTAACAAAGAATTGAAAAACTGACTAAAATTGTATAAATTTGTTAAATAAAATAACAGTTTGTTAGTTTTGAATTGTTACATTTGTTGCAACTCAAGATTTTTATTTTTTAAAAGCACTTTAAAAATAACCAAAAAACCAGTTTATGACACAAAAAATTACGTTGGCGATTTTAGCGCTATGTTTTGCTTTTACTGCAACTGCGCAAAATAGTCGTTATCTCTCTGATAAGAAGGGAAGTTTGTTCGGTATTCATTTTAACTCTTATGATATTGAAACTCCTAAGACGTTTAAAAGTAGTTCTACACCTAGAAGATTCTCGAATATTAGAGATATGGATTACGGTCTTTCTCTTTCATATTGGAAAGGTTTGACTAAAACAATTGACTTTACTGCAAAGGCAACTGGTTTATTCCACGACTTTATCCAATCAGATAGAGGAATTGCTACAACAAAAACAGAATTTGGCGGAGAGATCGAACCAACTTTAAATTTCCGTCCTTATGGTGATAACGCACTAATTGCTCCATTCCTTACTGCTGGTCTCGGTGCTGGTTATTATACTGATAAAGTAGGCGCATACGCTCCAGTTGGAGTTGGTGTTCAAGCTAACTTTAGAAGTATATCATATGTGTTTTTACAAGCACAATACCGTTTTACATTAACGGATAAAGTTTTAGGAGATGCGCTTTTGTATTCACTAGGCTTTGCTCAAAATATCGGGAAACTTACACCTCCAGTTCCTCCAGCGCCTCCAGTACCAGTTGTTACTGATCGTGATAATGATGGTGTACAAGATGTAGATGATAAATGCCCAGATACTCCAGGTCTTGCTGCTCTTATGGGTTGCCCAGATAGAGATGGTGATGGTATAGCTGATGGTGATGATAAGTGTCCTGACCAAGCTGGTACTGCAAAGTATCAAGGTTGTCCAATACCAGATACTGATGGTGATGGTATCAATGATGAGAATGATAAATGTCCTACAGTTGCTGGTGTAGCAAAATACCAAGGTTGTCCAATACCTGATACTGATGGTGATGGTGTAAATGATGAAATGGATAAGTGTCCAAGTCGTCCCGGTCCAGCTTCAAATCAAGGCTGTCCAGAGATTGCTAAAGAAGTTATAGAAAAAGTAAATTTTGCAGCTAAGAATGTATTCTTCTCTACTGGAAGCTTTAAGTTATTGCCTAAATCTTTTTCATCTTTAAAAGGTGTTGCTGATTTAATGAAGGCTGATCCTACTTTAATGCTAGATGTAGATGGTCATACTGACTCTCAAGGTTCTGATGAAATGAACCAAACTCTCTCTGAAAATAGAGCTGCATCTGTAAAAGATTATTTAGTATCTCAAGGTGTTGACGCTAGCAGAATGATTTCTACTGGTTACGGTGAAAGCAAGCCAGTTGAAGATAATGCTACTGCTGCTGGTCGTGCTAAGAACAGAAGAACTGAAATGACTGTTCGTAATTTCTAATAAGTTTATATTGAAATAAAAAACGGCTTCAATCGAAAGATTGAAGCCGTTTTTCTTTTTGGCGCTTTAAAAAAAAATATTTTCTGGATAGGCAAAAGGAACATAAAATGATAACCTTATTATAAGCAAGGGAGACCGCAGCTTTATTTGGTATTGTGTTTAGGTTATGCCATCTCTTCTATGATGGAATAATCTTTTACCACGTTATATAAAGTATCTCTTTCCACTGGTTTTCTTCCTACTTGCTGTATAAGGACTACCAATTCCTCTGTTGTCATAGTAGGACTTTGCTCTTCGCTACCTGCCATGCTGTAAATCTTTGTGGTATCATCAATAGTGCCGTCAATATCATTTACACCAAAAGAAAGACTTAATTGTGCATTTTGTCTGCCAAGCATAGGCCAGTATGCTTTTAGATGAGAAAAATTATCTAAATAAATTCTTGCTATGGCATATAGGCGCATATCCTCTGGAATGGTGCTTTCTGCAACATCGCTCATATCATTATTTTCATTCCTGAACTTTAGGGGAATGAATGTATTGAAGCCGCCAGTTTCATCTTGCAAGTCTCTCAGCTTTCTCATATGGTCTATACGATGTTCATATTTTTCAATATGGCCATAAAGCATTGTGGCATTACTATGCATCCCTGCTAGGTGCGCTTGTCTGTGAATATCTAACCATCCTTCTCCATCTACTTTGTCGGCAGCAATAATGTTTCTTATGTCTTCGTGAAAAATTTCTGCACCGCCACCTGGTAGTGATTGTAGTCCTGCTTTCTTAAGGATATCGATTCCTTCTTTAACAGAAACCTTGGCTTTTCTAAACATATAATCGAGCTCCACTGCAGTAAAACCTTTTACGTGCAGGTCTGGTCTGTGGGCGTGAATTTTCTGTAGCAGTTCTACAAAATAATCCAAATTCATTTTAGGATGCACACCACCTACAATATGTACTTCGGTAATAGGCTTATCATCGTAAGACTTTACGATATCAAGCATCTGATCTATCGAAAGCTCCCAACCTTCCTCCTTCTTGGCGTATAGCCTGCTATAGCTACAAAATTTACAACTGAAAACACAAACGTTAGTAGGCTCAATATGAAAATTTCTATTGAAGTAAGTCGTATCACCGTGCTTTCTTTCTCTTATATAATTAGCCAAAACACCTACAAAAGGTAGATCTGCTTTTTCAAAAAGAACTAAACATTCTTTATCTGTAATTCTTTCTTCTTTCTTTACTTTATTGGCAATGTTTTTTAATGCAACATCTGCAATGCTATCAATAAAATTATCTAGTCCGTTCATATTTATAATTAATAAGTTGCAAAATTAACTCTATTTATTTTGTATGTTATTGTTCCTAATTTTCTTCAAATGAAAACAATTTAAAAAGAAAACTGAAATCAGTGTTTTCACAATAAAATATTAATATCTTTCCGATATAATCCAAATTAAACTAGCCAGTATGAACATTAAGTTTCGCCTTACAGTAATGAGCTTTCTACAATTCTTTGTTTGGGGCGCTTGGCTCATCACTATTGGCACTTATTGCCTTGATGCAAAGGGTTGGAGCTTTCCTCAGTTTGGTGCAATATTTTCAACTTTGGCAATCTCATCATTGATTACTCCTGCGTTAACCGGAATTATAGCTGACAAATTTATTAATGCAGAAAAACTGTATGCAGTACTACATATTTTGTACGGAATTACATTATTTTTTGTGCCTCAAGTAAGTGATCCAGATACGTTATATTATGTAATACTAGTAGCTATGTTGTGTTATATGCCCACCATTTCTCTATCCAACTCCATTGCTTATACTATCTTGAAAAATAACAACTTTGATGTAGTAAAAGTTTTTCCGCCAATAAGAGTTTGGGGTACAATTGGCTTTATTGCGGCAATGTGGCTCACTAATTTAACGAATAGTAACACAAATGCCAATCAATTCATTATTGCTGCCGTTGCTGCTATTGGTTTAGGGATATATTCGTTTACACTTCCTAAATGCCCACCACAAAAAAGTATTTCTGCTAATTCGCCTTGGTATGAGCAGCTTGGGCTGAATGCATTTAAGCTTTTCGGAAATTACAAAATGGCCTTGTTTTTTATATTTTCAATGTTTTTAGGAGCCGCACTACAGCTAACTAATATGTATGGGGATTCTTTCTTATATGGTTTTTCTGCCATTCCTCAATTTGCCGATTCATTTGTTGTAAAAAACTCAACTATCATCTTGTCTATCTCTCAGATTTCTGAAACAGTGTTTATCCTTGCTATTCCATTTTTCTTAAAAAGATTTGGAATAAAAAATGTGATGATGTTTTCTATGATTGCTTGGGTGCTTCGGTTTGGACTATTTGCCTATGGAGATCCTACAGCAATGGGAACAACATTAATTATTATTTCCTGTATTGTATATGGTATGGCATTCGATTTCTTTAATATATCCGGGTCATTATTTATAGAAACAAATACGGATTCTTCAATTAGATCTAGTGCCCAAGGTATGTTTATGATGATGACTAATGGTGTTGGCGCCTATATGGGTAGTGTAGTAAGTGGGTATGTGATAGACAAATATTTTATACACGATACCGTAAGAGATTGGAATGGAATTTGGCTGAGTTTTGCTGGTTATTCTCTTGTAATTGCTATACTTTTTGCTATTATGTTTAAGCACAAGCATAAGCAAAGCGAACTTGAAACAGCTGAAGGCTTTGGTCACTAGTACATTAGTACTTCAATTTTATTTTTTTAAAAACTATCGTTCTAAGAAGATGGTAGAGTGAAGTTTAGGAATCTATTTTTCCAAAATAGATTTTAAATTTGATAGTCCACCTTCTAGATCTTTGCCTATCATTTTTTCCATATCCATAACGAGAAGCATAATATTTGTCGGATATTTCATATTGCCTTCAAATATCCAAGTTATTTTAGTAGATGAACTATCTAGTGCATTTAATTCTAATTTGGCATTTGATGTGGATTTAAAGGGTCGTATAAATCTTATTTCGTAGTTAATTTTCTCATTGGGACTGATGCTTTTTATTTCCTGTTCTCCTGCCCCTGCGTCATCATTTTTGCTATCCCAGCTACTTACGAAGCCCGGCTTAGCATCTTCCCCTTTATATTCTTTTTTCATAGTAGGGTCAATCTTTGCCCATACGCTGTATTCATTCTGGTTCTTTAGATATTTTACATAGTCAAATACCTCTGTAACTGGTTTATTTATTGTTGCAGATCGTTCTACTACATAGTCCTTCTTGATAATGGCTGCAACTATCAGCGCTATTACCACAATCAACAAAACAACGATTCCAACAATTTTAAATATCCTCATAACGTAATCTATTTGGAAGCTAATATAATATTTTATTCTAATTTAATTTCTTTTGGATCATTTTTCAAGGCAATATTTTAGTTAAGGGTTTCGTTTATGTTAAAAATTGCGGCGTGTATTTTTGAAAGTTTTGACAGAAGCCTTTAGTATAAATGTGAATTTATTTTAATGTAAATGAGTGATGTAGCATTAACATACCTATAATATAATTTGTTTTTTAGCTAATTACCTTTGCCGCTCACTAAAAACAACCAATGACTTTAAGTCTTTACACTATCTAATTTTAATAATCCCCTTAGAAGGGTAAAAAGACAATTTTAATGACAAAATTTATCAGCCGAGTGCTTACTAT
>JBBRHK010000064.1:0-10389 GCA_038222815.1 Chitinophagales bacterium | reverse complement strand
GTATTTGTTTGTGGGTCGTGTCCAATAGATGCGATGTTCGATGAACTTACTGATTGTCTTGTCATAATTGGTATTTATAATTATAAATAAAAATGGTTTTTTCAAGCCGAAATGTCAAATTAGAAACGGTCTGGGCATGACACACAACGTTTGTATTTATGTTATTATACGCAATTTAGCCCCAAAAAATGGAATTGCAAATCAATGCTTTAGCATTATCGGCACTCAATTGTCATTAGTTACTATTTATATAATCTATTCTAAAATATAAGCCTACAACCTCACCTCCACCCCCATATTATAAAACATAAAAGCATAAATATCCGCGGTGGTTTCTATGGCTTTTTTCATATTACTACTGCCGTGGCCGCTATTGGTATCTATGCGTATGAGCATTGGGTGGGTGCTCGTATTTTTTGCTTGTAAGGTAGCTGCATATTTAAAGCTATGTGCTGGCACTACCCTATCATCGTGATCGGCGGTGGTAATAAGTGTCGCAGGATATTCCTTGCCAGTAATATTATGCACAGGAGAATAGGCATACAGGTTTTTAAAATCTTCTGCTGTTCTTTCACTGCTGCCATAGTCTGCAATCCAATTCCAACCTATGGTAAATTTATGAAAGCGAAGCATATCCATCACACCCACTGCTGGTAAAGACACGGCAAATAAATCTGGTCGTTGATTTACAACTGCACCTACCAAAGTGCCGCCGTTACTGCCTCCTTGGAGTGCTAATGTCTTAGGCGTGCAATATTTTTCGCTGATCAAAAATTCTGCGCCTGCTATACAATCGTCAAAAACATTTTGCTTATTCAACAACATTCCGCCTTTGTGCCAAGCATCGCCATACTCGCCACCGCCTCTAAGATTGGCCATTGCAAATACCCCACCTGCATCTAAGAAAACCACTCTCGCTGCGCTAAAAGATGGCGTAAGCGATACATTGAAGCCGCCATAACCGTACAATAATGTGGGGTTACTTCCATCTAGCTTTACTCCTTTCTTATGTACTATAAACATTGGCACCATTGTACCATCTTTTGATTTGTAAAACTTTTGTGTCGTTACATAATCTTCTGGGTTAAATTTTAATTCTGGCTTTCTAAACAAACTACTTTTTCCTGTAGCTACATCATACTTATAGATGGTAGGAGGAAATGTAAACGAAGTAAATACATAAAATAATTCTTTGTCATCCTCATCGCCGCCAAGATGTCCGCCATCGCCTAGTGTAGGGTAAGTTACTTCTTGTAGCTTTTTACCAGCATAATCAAATACATAAGTATGGGTAGATACATCCTTTAAATAATCTACAAAAATCCTCTTACCGCCAGTGCCTATGCCGCTCATTACTTCTTTTTGCTCTGGGATAAAAGTCTTAGCATCTTTATAAGAAAGTGTGGCTTTACTTACTAGCACTACTTTATAATTAGGTGCGCCATCGTTAGTTTGCAGTATAAAATCTTTATCTGTTTGTCCTACTATGCCAAAAGATTCATTGGCTATTTCTTTGACGATTGGCTTAAAGTCATAGCTAGCTTTACTTAAATCAGTTACATACAAGGCATTTCCATCTAGTCCCTTTCCTCTATCACTAATGTATAAGAATAAATACTGCTCCTTCTCATCTGTAGATGCATTATGAAAACGCTGACCATTCTTTGCATCTTCATATACTTTTACATCTGCAGATTGTGCTGTTCCTACTTTATGAAAAAACACTTGGTGGTTTTCATTTTTTTCGCTCAAAGCGCTTTTATCTGGTGCAGGATAACGACTATAAAAAAAGCCATCGCCCTTCCAAGCGCCGCCACCAAATTTCACCCACTCTAACTTATCAGCCAAATTTTTTCCTGTCTTCATATCTCGTACATAATACGTATTCCAATCACTACCACCTTCGCTCAAGCCCACGATGGCGTATGTTCCAGCTTTATTCATATTAAAAGCTACGAGTCTTGTGGTGCCATCTTTACTTAGTGTATTTGGATCTATCACTAGTTCTTCTTTACCTTGTAAGCCAAGCTGACGATACAGCACAGATTGATTTTGTAATCCATCATTCTTATAATAATAGTAGTAAGCGCCCTTCCTAAATGGCGCACCATATTTAGGATAATTCATTTTTTCCTCTAGTGCTTTTTGGAATTTTTCTCTGCTAGGAAGTTTACTCAAATAATCAAAGGTTATTTTGTTCTGAGCAGCCACCCATTCTCCCGTAGCTTCACTTCTATCGTCTTCTAGCCAGCGGTAGGGATCAGCAATTTGGTTTCCAAAATAGGTATCTACAGTATCTACTTTTTTACTTTCAGGATATTTTATTTGCGCCATAGCAGCAGAAGAATTTACAAATTGAAAAAGAATAATCAGTGGCAAAACGAATTGTAATCGTTGTGTTTTAGAGACAGATAAAACGTTCATAATCTATTTTTTAAGAGTTAATGGCGTTGCAATAGTTATATATGCTATACAACAGATTTAACAACATAGAGTTGTAAATTACTAAATTTATCTACAGAGAAAAATTTATAAACGCTTATCACGGTTGATTAGTAAATATTTATAATAAAATGTGCAAAAAAAACGTAGGGAATATAAGCGTCTACAGCTTATTTTACTATCTTTAAAAGAACCATAAGAGTTATAACTTTTACTATGAAAACTATATTTTTCTGTTTTGTATTTTTATTATTGACGGCTTTATCATTTGGTCAAAATTCTGTATTGCCATTTACAGCGACAAAAGTGAGTGCAGCTGGCATTCAAGCTAGCAGTATTGAAGTATCTGTGGATGGATATTTACTCACGAGCAATATTGTTCCGCTAAATAAAGAAATTGAATTCAAACTGATGCTGCCTGCAGGATTCACTAAAGATGCTGCGCAGAAAACGTTTCCAGCTGCAAAGGTTACTATTACCAATACCGCTGGTCAAGTATTGGGCGCCACAGCAGATGCCTTCTTTGCCAATGCAACTACGGGCTATGTACCAGCTAAATTTAAGGACCTGAGTATAAAAACTGGTCTAAGTGCTGGCGTTATAAAAGCGAATAAGGATGTGATAATAACGATAGAGTTAAGCGATAGGAAATCTAAAAATACCATGAAGCTGGTAATGCCTGTGCAAATAGCCACAGCGGCGCAAGGGCTCAAAGCATCTGCAGCAGTGGCCAGTACAAAAACAAGTAACGGCAGTAATTTTTTGGCTAGTAATTTTAAAATAGGTTCTTGTATAATCACGCTCGATGAAAATATAAAAATTGATCCTACCTTGTCTTATGCAAGTATAGAAATGAATGATTTTACCGGAATTGCATCTGAGGAAGTGACAGCAGGCAGCGAGTCTTATTTTGTATATGATGCTACAACACTTGCATTAGTTCCAAATCTTGGCAAGCAACTGAAAAGTATAAAAATGAGTATGGAGGGCGGTGTAACAAGATATATTTCAAAAATTCCATTCAAGAAAAAAACAGACACTAAAAAATATATCGTGCGATTTAGATGGGAAAGTAAAGACGGAAAAAAATTGATAGAGTCAGTGAGTACCTATTAGAAACTAATTTATCATTTGATATTGAATAAAATGAGCTGGAACGAAAAAACAAATCTTAAAGTAGCCGTGTTAGATCTTTACGATGGTGTAGAGAATCAAGGAATGCGCTGTATTAAAGAATTATTGAATCAATTTGGAGAGATTAATAATATAGATTTATCAGTAACAATTTTCGATGTAAGGGGAGAATGCGCAGTACCAGATGACAGTTTCGACGTGTACATAAGCAGTGGTGGCCCAGGAAGCCCAATAGATAGTGAAGGCACAGAGTGGGAAAACAAATTTTTTCATTGGATAAAATCAATGGAGAAATTTAACGACAGTGCTAGCAATATTGTAAAGAAGCAAATTCTATTTATTTGTCATTCTTTCCAATTAGCCAATAGGTATTTTGGAACTGCATTAGTAACAGCCAGAAAGAGTACTTCCTTCGGTGTTTTCCCTATGCATTATCTCCCTGCAGCGCTTACGGAGCGCATTTTTGATGGACTATCGGATCCATTTTACGCAGTAGATAGTAGAGATTACCAAGTAACGCAACCCAATCATAGACGCATTGCAGAACTAGGCGGAAAAATACTCGCAATAGAAAAAGCTAGACCACACGTACCATTGGAGCGTGCTATTATGAGTATGCGATTTAGAGAAAATATGGTGGGCACACAGTTTCACCCAGAGGCAGATGCAATAGGTATGAGTATGCACCTGCAAACACCCGAGCGTAAAAAAATAGTGATAGAAAACCATGGTGAAGAGAAGTGGGCATCTATGATAGAGCATCTTAACGATCCAGAAAAAATTCTACATACTTACTCACATATCATTCCTAACTTCTTACAGCATGCTGTTGATTCTTTGCAGATAGCAGAAATAGCATAAGTCCCCTACAAGATCATATATTACCATTATGGAAAAGCAACTCAGAGAAAATTTTAATGCTTCTTTTACGAAAGAAAAATATGAAGCCTATATGGAAGAAGTGGAAGGACTTCATCCTGGAGCATTAGAATTTAGAAATGCAGAGACACCCATTTTTGTAAATAAGGTATTTAAAAATAAAATGCTTGGTGCTTGTGAAGATATTATTGATGTGCTTGTTGCTCCCAATTTTAAAGAACTTACGGAGAGGAGTATTCCTCAAGCATTTAAAGTCCCTAATGAAAATGACCACGCAGAATTTATTGTGTTTGACTTTGGGATTTGCGAAAATGCAAAAGGAGAAATAGAGCCTCAATTGATAGAGATGCAGGGCTTCCCTACCCTATATGCTTTCCAAGCAGCACATTCTGAGCTCACTGCAAAGTATGCCAACCTGCCTGATAATTACAGCTCCTACTTGAATGGTTATGATAAGGAAAAATACATTGCAGATTTTAAAGACATCGTTTTAGGAACAGAGCAACCAGAAAATGTTATCCTTCTTGAAGTGCTGCCTGAATTGCAAAAAACTAGGATAGATTTTTATTGCACACAAAATATTTTGGGAATAGAAATAGTATGCCTGTCTAAACTTTTTGCAGAAGGCGACAATCTTTACTATGACAAGAACGGTGTAAAAACTTTAGTAAAACGTATTTACAATAGAGTAATTTTTGATGATGTAGAACAACAAAAAGATTTTAAATATAGTATCGATTTAGAGAAAAACTATAATGTAACTTGGGTGCCACATCCTAATTGGTTTTACAGAATCAGCAAGTTTACCTTACCATTTATACAAAATGAATATGTACCGGAAACTTTTTTCCTTAATGAAATGAAGCAGCCTGTAAATCTAGAGGAGTATGTATTAAAACCATTATTCTCCTTTGCAGGCATGGGCGTAGTGATAGATGTAACGCAGGAAGATATAAACAACATCACTGATCCTGAAAATTGGATTTTACAGAAGAAAGTCAATTATAAAGCCATCATTGCTACACCAGATGAAGCGGCGAAAGCAGAGATAAGATTATTTTATTTCTGGAAAGATGGATGGGCAAGACCTAAAGCTGTACACAACCTAGCTAGACTGAGCAAAGGAAAAATGATAGGCACTAGATACAACAAGGATAAAGAATGGGTAGGTGGAACGGTTGCTTTTTTTGAGGAGGGATAGTCTTTTCTGTTTAGAGCAACTTTCTCGTTAAACATTTTAAGTTCTTTTTTTTGAATATCGTTTAAAACGATATTTAGCAATTTATACATCATATTATATGAAACAAGGACAACAAAGATTCGAACAATACATCATTCAAATAGAAGCGCTATTGGCACAGGCGAATGAAAGCAAAGAACCTGCGCTATGGTTATACCAAAACGATGCTCGCACGCCTTACTTTATGCTAGAGGCTTTAGGAAAGTTGTATGCAGATATGCACGATAAGAAAAAGTTTAAAAAAATAAGTTCTTGGGCTAAGGAAGTGGAAGATGGCATTGGTGCCATAGACTTCTACGATAATGTTATAAAAGCATTAAAGCAAAACCAAGCTATTCCAGTTGCAGCTATGGCTTACCTCACAGAGCGTTTAGAGAACTCTATCTCATCCTTAGATAAATTATTAATTGACAGAACGTGGATTGGTGAAAACCCAAGCATTACAGGCAAAATAAGAAAAAAGCTTAACAAGGTTGATTGGAAGAAAGAAAAAAGAGAATGTAAGCTAGCAGTCAAAAAAATACAAAATGAGTGTGAAGATATCGTTGCTTTTATAGAAAAAAGAATAGATGGATTTACAGAGATGGAGAACGAGGTTCACGAGTTAAGAAGAGAGATCAGATGGCTAAGCATTTATGCAAAAGCTAGCAACGGATTGATACAACTCGCAGATACTTTTGAAGATGACACACATTTATCATCATTTATTACCGAAGCTACTAGGCAATCTCCATATAATAAAATGCCAGACGTAGGCGCATTAACTTCCATCATACTATTAGAAGAAAATAACTTTTACGCATTGAGTACATGGATAGCTAAATTAGGCGAATTTAAAGATCAGGCTCTTTCTATAATGTTATTGGCAGAAGCAATAGAAAAAACAGAGCATATAGATGCTAATCAATCTTTACTCGTAGCTACTAATCTCTTAGGCATTGAGGAAAATACTATTAGTACTATTCTTCAAGAAGCCTCTTTGCTCTCGAAACAAATGGTAGAAGAAGATGTACTTACAGATTTAATTATAGGCTACTGTAAAGTAGATCATAGTATAGATGAGGCTATTATCAACGAATCAAAATAGAATAAATTAGAAAACTAATATTACTAGTTCTCTAGCCTCATTGTACTTTTTCGTTCTATTGTTTTTATAACGAATAGAGAAATTACTACCCAAATCATTCCCATACAAAACCCAGCTACTACATCGCTAGGATAATGCACCCTGAGGTAAATTCTGCTTAGCCCCACAAAAAATGTAACGGTTAAAAGTAATAGATAGGCTAAATATTTGAGTGACCTATCCCAAGGCATTTTATGAATAATATATATCAATATGCCACATAAAGAAAAACTCATAAATGAATGACCACTTGGAAAGCTTAGTCCATTCACTTCATTTAGCAAAGGCATAAGCGGTCGCTCCCTACCAAAAAATTGCTTTAGAGAAAACATTATGAGCAAACTCGATATGGAGACGGCTGCTACCTTCAACCCCATCCACCTGTCTTTCTTAAAAAATAAATAATAGGCGATGAGTAATAAATAAACAGGAACAAGAAAAAATTGTGAACCAAAAAATGTAAAAAAATTCATCACACTAGTATTGGAATCACTTACGTATTGACCCACATAATTTGAAACCGCGGTATCAAAATTACCTTTAGCTTCGAGAACGATATTCTTTATGATATAAATACTCACAATAAAAGAAGCAAGAAATACTAGTACTACAACAAGCATTTCTATACTTAAAAAGATGAGCTCCTTCTTAGTCTTAGTTTTATTCATTAAATTTTAGATATTAAATCTGTAAAGAATATAGCTTCAGCTTTTCTGACTTGCCTTTCAAATCTATTTCTCCCAAATACTTTGTTTGAAATTCTTTGAGGTTAGACTTTGATTTAAACTCTTCTGAGATAATAAATTTTACGTTAAGTTCATTGCAAGCACTCCTTAGTCTTGCAGTAGTATTCATCGTATCTCCGCTCATTGCTAAGTCCTTTTTTATAACACCTATCTCTCCTATTGTAACTTCTCCTACGTGTAAGCCCAGCCTAAACTCTGGAAGGTAGTCATACCTTCTTTTAAATCTGTTAGATTGACTTTGTAAATACTTTCTGGCAAGTATGATTGTATCAAGTGATTTTTGCATATTAGCTGGGGAGTACTTCCAGGAAGTAACTACTTCATCTCCCACGTACTGATATATCTGACCTTGCCGCTCTATAATCGCAATAGAAACTTCTCTTATAAAATCCCTAATAAATTTAAAGTATCTGCTATGCCCTAGACTTTCTGCGATTGGAGTAGAATCCTTTAGGTCCATAAACATAATGATTCTGTTTTCAATCTTTGGCTCATCGTACTTACCCCTTAGAATTTCTAGAAATACTCCAGGAGAATATTTATCATTTATTTCCAGGTATAACTGAGTAAAAATTAATAAAGTTACCCAATAGGACGTCCTTCTCAAAAGCCCCATTTTATTTAAAGCGTTGCTAAAAAAATTATTGAAGGCTTCAGCAAAAGACTGCTCATTAACTATTATATCATTGATGAAATAAATGAGGAAATTCATTAGTAAAGCTAGAAACAAAATGACAAGCGTCTTAACAATAAGATTTATGATTATTGACTTTTGCTTTAGTTTCTTCCCAAAACCAAAAAGGAACACATAACTCAACCCGATACTCATCACAAATACAAGAAGCTCCCAAGCTAAGATGTTACGGAGACTCCGATAGGTTATTAAATCCCTTTCTAATACTTTGACTATAAAATCTATAAGCGTCCAGAAAATGGCGACATATAACACCCTTCTTATTTTAAAATAAGACAACTCTGAGAGTATATTTTTCAGCTTAATACCCATTTTGCTTATTTTTCAAAAATTCATAAATACTTTGCTGGGCTCTAATACTAGAATTTGAATTTTTTATATAAACATTTTCTAATTGCTCATTAAGTACAACCATCTTAGTATCATCTGACCACTGTATATCAAAATACTGAATGACTTCGGCAGCGCATTCCTTATCTAATAGAGGGACACACACTTCTATTCGTCTTCTTAAATTCCTCGTCATTAAATCGCTACTACCCATAATTGTCTTGGCCTCATCGCCTGTACCAAAAATAAATAACCTTGGATGCTCTAGATATTTATCCACTAATCTTTTTACCACAATATTTTCGCTTTGCTTTTCTTTACCTGGCACTAAGCAGCAAATACTTCTTACTATAAGCCTTACCTCTACCCCAGCCTTAGATGCTCTATAAAGAATCTTAATAAACTCTTGATCCTCTAGATTATTTACTTTAATTCTTATTAGCCCTTGGCGTCCTTTCTCTACTTTTTCAATTTCGCCATTCACATATTCTTCAAACTTTTGATTGATATTGAACTGCGCAACCAATAAATTATTAAAAACAATTTTGCTTTTCCTCTTACTACCTTCTTTGAGCGACATATAAGAAAACAACTGCTTCAATTCTTTACTAATTTCCTTATTCACAGTAAACAGAACCTGATCTGTATAAAATGATGCTGTATTCTCATTAAAATTTCCTGAACTTATAACGGCAAAATTTGTCTTTATACCGGCTTGCCTTTTTGTAACTAATGCAATCTTAGAATGTACCTTGATAGTGGGATTACTATATACCAGCTTTACGCCAGCCTTTTTCATTATCCTGCTCCACTTTATATTATTAGCTTCATCAAATCTTGCCTTTAATTCTATATATGCAGTGACATTTTTTCCATTCTTTGCTGCACTAATCAATGCATTTACAATAAATGACTCTGCTGCAACTCTATAAAGTGTGATGCTAATATCGGTTACATCTTCATCTACAGCCGCTTGATTAAAAAAGCTCAGCACTGGCGAATAGGATTGATAAGGTATGTGTAGCAATATATCTTTAGTACTTACTACTTTGAAAATATCGCCATTTGCCGCAGCCTGTGGATACAGGATTGGCTTATCTTCTTTGTATTTTAAACTATTATTAAAACAAGGGAACGAAAATAAATCACTCAAATTATGATACCTACCTCCCTCAAACATATCTGCCTTAGCAATACCAAATGTATCTGCGATAAACAACTGTAAATTTACGGGCATCCCTGCTTCGTAAAGAAATCGAGTAGGTACACCAAGCTCCCTACTACTAAGATTCTTTTCTATCTTGTCTAAAATATTAACCGAATAGTCTTCACTTTTTAGCAACTCTGCATCTCTATTAAACTTCACTTCATATACGCTTCTAATTTCTTGCCCTGGAAAAACAATACCGAGATTTTCCCTTATAATATCATCTATAAATACAACCTGCTGTTGATCGCCCTGTTTTTCTAACACAAAAAACCTTTTGAGTTTATTACTAGGAATATTTACAATAGCATGGCTTATGGAGTCCTTAGCCTCATTATAAAGTGTAACTACAAAATAAATTTTACCATTCTCGGGCCTAAAACTTCCTATTTTCCTAGTGCCTAGAAAAACAGGCTGAATAAAAGATAAGACCTTGGATACAAAAATCGCTTTCATCTCCGCTAGTTGCTGCTCCTCGATTTTTTTGTCGTAGTAGAAACATACATTTTCTTGCGCTAACTCTGGCAACAACTGTTCGTGTAAAATCTTTCCAAAACGATTTAGATGTTGCTTTACGGTAGCTTGAACTTG
>JBBRHK010000063.1:0-10421 GCA_038222815.1 Chitinophagales bacterium | reverse complement strand
GTAAAAACTAGGCCATCCTGTACCACTTTCAAATTTTGTAGCGGAGCTAAATAAAGGTAAGTCGCAGCCAATGCAATTATACTGCCCTACTTCGTGGTTATCCCAAGTAATACCGGTGAATGGTCTTTCTGTTCCTGCTTGTCTAGTTACTTCATATTGAAGTGGAGTAAGCTGCTTTTTCCATTCTGCATCTGTTTTAGTCACTTCAAATTTAGCTGGTGCAACTGTTGAGGCAGTTTCAGCATTAGTTTTCTTTGACTGAGCGTTGCAACTAGCTGCTATGATACAAACTAGTAAAATTGTCATTAAATTTTTCATCGTTACTTTTTTTGTTATTGAGGTTTAAGGAAGTGACTATTTATATATACGTTTTAGTAAAGGGCAAAGTTCTATTTAACGATCAGTTTTAACATTTACGTCAAATATAATACAACCATTGTACCATAAAATTGTTTTGGTAGATAGAATCTTATTTACATTAGTAATCAGTCAATACATTTGCACAATGGGAGTTTTAAAACAAATAGGGGAGTATTTATATATTAAGAAGAAGGATGACTCTGTACCGAGGTCATCATTTCTAAAAGCAATGCACGGCATCAATAGACTTAGCATCTTACTATTTCTATTTGCGATGATTGTATTGGTATTTAGGATATTTACTAGGAAAGGGTAGCCTCGTACACAATTGCAGCCGCAAGGGTTGAGGCATTCTCTGTACTCTGTAGGATGTTTTGTAGGTCATCGTAACCCTGCAATATTATCTCTCTTTTGCTCCCGCCAACTACAATTGTACCTAGTTCTTCTACGATATTTTTCTCATTGAGCTCATTTTGTATCAGCTCTTGTACTAGTGGTCTATCTAGAATCAAGTTTACAAGACCTATGTATTTTATCTTAATCAATCGCTTAGCAAGTTGGTATGAAATATTACCGCCTTTGTAGCAAATGATTTCTGGCACTTTAAATAGAGCCGTTTCAAGAGTAGCTGTTCCGCTAGTTACCAATGCTGCTTCAGCTACTGACAATAATTGATAAGTCTTATTCTCAATGGTTGATACATTATTATAGCCAGAAATGATGTCCTTATAAAAACTCTCGTCAGTACCGGGTGCTTTTGCTATTATAAATTGATAACGCGGAAAGTGCTTCACTGCACTCAGCATTATGGGCAGTTTGATGGAAATTTCTTGTTTCCTACTGCCGGGAAGTAGTGCAATTATTTTCTCGGTTTTCAATCCTAGTTCCGCCATTACTAGCTCCCGAGAATACTTCTCCTTAAAATCATTAATGAGTTTAAGTAAGGGATGACCCACATAATGCACCTCATACTGATGCTTCTTGTAAAAATCTTTTTCAAAAGGGAGGATCACAATCATCTCATCCACATACTTTTTTATACTGTGAATCCGGCTTTCCTTCCAAGCCCATATTTGTGGGGAGATATAATAGACCACTTTGTAGCCTTGCTCTTTCGCCCATTTAGCCATTCTTAAATTGAAGCCAGGATAGTCAATAAGGACAATAGTATCCGGCTTAAATTGGATTATGTCTTCTTTACAAAGTTTGAAGTTTTTAAAAATGGTTCTAATATTTTTAACCACTTCCGCAAAGCCCATAAAGGCAAGTTCTTTGTAGTGCTTAGTAATTGTGACTCCAGCAGTTTGCATCAGATCGCCGCCCCAGCCTTGTATAACGGCATTGCTGTCCTTTCCCAATAAAGCCTTTGCCAAGTTGCTTCCGTGTAAGTCACCGCTTGCTTCACCTGCTATGAAGTAATATTTCATTGCCCAATATTAATTAAAAATCTGCTGTCCTTCACATAAAAAAACCGAACATAAATGCTCGGCTTTTTTAAATATATTTTATAAAATTAAGCCACAGCCTTATTTACAAGAGCCGCTGCTTCGCTAAGCAAAATAGCACTTTGTACTTTCAGTCCGCTATTGTCTATTAGTTCTTTTGCTATTTCTGCATTAGTACCTTGTAATCTTACAATAATTGGGATATTTATTGTTCCTATTTTTTGGAATGCATCTATTACACCTTGTGCCACTCTATCACATCTTACAATACCTCCAAAAATATTGATAAGTATCGCCTTTACTTTAGGGTCTTTTAAGATGATTTTAAATCCAGCTTCTACAGTTTCAGCATTTGCAGAACCTCCTACATCAAGGAAGTTAGCAGGCTCACCACCACTCAACTTAATCATATCCATCGTAGCCATTGCAAGTCCGGCACCATTCACCATACAACCTACATTACCATCTAGCTTTACAAAATTCAAATTGTATTCACCAGCTTCTACTTCTGTAGGATCTTCTTCAGATACATCTCTAAGTGCAGCAACTTCTTTTTGACGTATCAATGCATTATCATCAATATTCATCTTACAATCAACGGCAATTATTTTGTCGTCACTAGTTTTAAACAATGGATTTATTTCTAGCATACCACAATCTAGCGCATCAAAAGCAGTGTAAAGATTCGTAACAAATTTTACGCAATTTTTTAAAGCTTCACCACTAAGACCGAGGTTAAAAGCAATTTTTCTCGCTTGGAAACCAGCAAGCTGAGCACCAGGAGTAATCCACTCTTTAAAAATCAATTCAGGTGTATCGTGCGCCACATCTTCAATGTTTACACCACCTTCCGTGCTGTACATAATTACATTCTTTCCCTTCTCTCTATCCATCAATACACTCAGGTAAAATTCTTTTACCGGATTAGGACCATCGTAATATACATCTTGTGCTACCAGAATTTTATTTACAACCTTACCAGCTTCGCCAGTTTGAATGGTAACCAATGTCCCACCCAATAAATTAGTAGCAATTGTTTTTACAGCCTCTGCATTTTTCGCTACAGCCACACCTTTCTGCTCTGTTCCTATTACAGTTCCTTTACCTCTCCCACCAGCGTGTATTTGCGCTTTTATAACGGCAAAAGGGGAGTTGTACTGCTCTTTTATTTTTAAATAAGCTGCCTCAGCTTCTTCCACTGTACTACAAGCAATTCCTTCTTGTACAGGCACATTATATTTTTTCAACAATTCCTTGGCTTGATATTCATGCAGATTCATACGCTATAATTAGTTTGCGGCGAAGTTAAGCTAAAAAGGGTTTTTTTGCAAGTCAAAAGCTTACACACGGAATGCACATAAAAAGGGAAGTAAATAGGTCGGGCAGCGCCGTAGTGTCCTTAATGCTTTGAAGTCTCTGCTGGCCTTGGTTCGCCGCGGCAAATGAATATTTACTCAGCTAGCGCTGCGTAAAGGATGCCGCTTATTTCCCATTTGGATCAAATGCTGTTATAATTTGAAGTTTTCTTTACCATCCGCAGCGGCGGAAACACAGAGACTACAGCATTATATTCTGAATATTCTGCTTTTTACTTTGTATTCCCCGTGCCGATAGATTCAATAAAGTAAAGCTGTTAACTTAGAAAATAGTAATTAATTCTTTTGGGATCTAACTTGCTGTTCTTCGTGTTAAAAAAATAAATTAGTAATCACAGCTGTTCTATATTTTTTACATTAAAACACTTCCATAGAAACATTTGTAATTTAATAGAATCAATAATTTCCCGCCACTTAGCCTTTAACTCCTCATTCACTATTACCTTCAAATCATCAAACTATTTTTAGTCCATTCTTTTTTCTTCCTCTTGTGGACGCTCATATTCATGCTCCCAAAAATCAGCGTCTTTTATGCCTAGCGCTACAGGATCAAACACTGGATCTTTGCCTGCCTTGCGTTGTTTTTCGTAATCTTTTAAAGCCAGTAAGGCAGGCTTTTGTAGAATTATTATGGCAATTACATTTAACCAAGCCATAATGCCTACGCCCATATCGCCTAAGTCCCATGCGATTTTAGCAGTACGGATACAACCAAAAAATACTGCTGCCATAATACCAAATTTTAGTAAGAGCATTAGAACTGGACCTCCCCGCTTCTGGGTAAGGTAAGCCACGTTAGTTTCTGCTATATAGTAGTATGCCATTAGAGTAGTAAAAGCAAAAAAGAAGAGTGCTATGGCAATAAAATAGCTTCCAGTTCCCACATAATCTACATGAAAACTCTCTTGGCCACTGCTGAATGCCTTATCAATGGCTGCCTGCGTATATGTTGGACTACCGTCCACGTGCTTCACTCCATCCTGTATATAGTACACACCATTATCCACAAGAAGCGTATCTTTTTCAGGGCCTTGCACATTGTACATTCCGGTAATTAAAATCATAAATGCTGTGGCGGAACAAACAAAAAGGGTATCAATATATACAGAGAAAGCCTGCACAAGTCCTTGCTTTGCTGGATGAGTTACTTCTGCCGCAGCTGCAGGATGTGGGCCTGTACCTTGTCCTGCCTCGTTACTATAAACGCCTCGTTTTACACCAATTGAAATCATCGCACCTATAATTCCTGCAAAAGTTGCTTTAGCTCCAAATGCACTGCTAATGATCAGCATAAACACTTCAGGAATTTTTTGGTAATTCATAGCAAGAATTACGACCGCCATAAGAATATAGGCCATAGCCATAAATGGAACAACGTACTGTGCCACATTTGCAATAGTTTTTATTCCTCCAAAAATGATAAGTCCCAGTAATACAGCCAGTACAATTCCTGTATATAAATATTTAATATCAAAGGCACTTTTAACCGCAGAAGCAATACTGTTAGACTGCACGCCGGGCAGTAATAATCCGCAGGCCATAATGGTGGAAAGTGCAAAAATGATAGCATACCATCTCCCGATTTTTTTATTTTTAAAACCTTTTTCTATGTAGAAAGCTGGACCACCACGATACTGCCCTTTTTCTTTTCTTTTAAAAATTTGCCCTAGTGTAGATTCTACAAATGCAGAGCCAGAGCCAAGAAAAGCTACCAACCACATCCAGAAAACTGCGCCTGGACCACCGATAAAAATAGCAGTAGCTACTCCTGCAATATTGCCCGTGCCAACCCTCCCAGACAAAGAAACAGCCAGTGCCTGAAAGGAAGAAATGCCAGCTTTAGAATCGCTACCTTGAAACAGCAGCTGTATCATATTTTTAAAAAGTCGCACTTGGAAAAAACGCATACGAATTGAAAAATATACACCAACAATAAGTAGTAAATAAATAAGTGCATTGCTCCAGATAATAGAATTAGCTGCAGCTACAAAATCTTCAAAATTCTCCATCAGTTAGTTGTTTTTTGTTATTCGAAGCAATATAGCAATTTCAGTTGGGGCAGATTGTATAAAAGCCTACTTTTTGTGGGCTGTATTTTGATAGAGGTATGACGATAAGTAGTTGTGAATGACTAAATGGGTGGGAAGCCCTAGTAAGGTTCTTGCTTTTTAAGTGGGAAATGTTTGTTCAGTAAAAACGTCCACGCCTTAACATAGATGAAACTAAATATTTCGCTTGGTAGAGACAAACCGAGGAAACTACCTAATAATTTAATACAACAGGAAGATTAAATGAGTAGGAAAATATTCTGAATCTTTTGCTCTTTACTTAGTTTCTAAAAACTTAAACAAATGGACTAAAACGCCTTAAGTCAAATCAAATTTTGTTTTAAGATACCGATGATTTTATATTTGAATCGAATCAATAATACTTAAAAGCCCAGCCTTCAACTCGTCATTCACTATTCCATTCACTTCATCAAAATTTTCATAAAAACTTGGTAAAGAAAAAGTGCCCATTAGCTTAGCATCGTGTCTTGGAAATCTATCTTTTGCTATTTCTAAAACTGATGATCCGCCTCTGCCTCCCGGTGATGTAGCCATCAGCAGCATTTTTTTTCCTTGGAAAATATTGCCATTTATTCTAGAACACCAATCCAATAAATTCTTAAATGCAGCGCTATACGCACCGTTGTGCTCTGCCATAGAAACAACCAGTAAATCTGCTTCTCCAATTTTACTAAGGAATTTATTTGCCTCGCTTGGAAAACCTAGTTCTTCCTCTTTATCTACAGAATATAGAGGCATTTCGAAGTCATTCAAATCCAGTACCTCCACTTCTGAATTTTTAAATAAACCAGCAGTGTAAGTTGCTAACTTTTTATTGATGGAGTTTTTACTAGACGATCCAGCGAAGGCAATTATTTTTTTCATTTTGAGTCATTAAAAATATTTAAAAACTAATTTCTTTGTAATAGAGAAAGTCATACTGATTAGTTGTCTAAAAATAATTAAATCTGTCCTTGTTCCAAAAAATAGTTGTAGGCTGTGTCTGTAACAAAACTTTATCCTTCGCCAAACAGCGTCTCTTCCAAAAACCATCTCTTTAAAACCATCTAAAGGTTATCTTTGGCGCACAAAAATTAAACTATGATAAGTCAGATAAAAGAAGCTGTAGCCTATTTACAAGGAAAGTACACAGGGAAACCATTAGTGGGTATAGTACTAGGTAGCGGACTTGGAAGTTTTACGCAGGAAATAGATATAGAATTGGAGATTCCATATAGTGAAATACCAAACTTTCCTGTAAGCACTGTAGAAGGGCATAGTGGAAAATTAATTTTTGGAAACTTGAGCGGCAAGAAAGTAGTGGCAATGGCAGGTCGCTTTCATTTTTATGAAGGGTACTCAGCACAAGAAGTGGTCTTCCCTATCAGAGTTATGAAATACCTAGGAGTAGAAACGGTTCTCATTAGCAATGCTGCCGGCGGAATGCAAAAAGGTTTTAAAGTAGGAGATATAATGGTGATTAAAGACCACATCAGTATGCTTACTGTAAATCCTTTGCTTGGTAAAAACGAGCCAGAATTTGGTACTCGCTTTCCAGATATGAGTGAGCCTTACAGTAAGGCTTTAATCGCAAAAGCAGAAACGATTGCAAAAGATGCAGGTTATGATTTAAAAGAAGGAGTTTATGTAGGCGTTACTGGACCTACGTTTGAAACAAGAGCAGAGTATAAAATGCTAGCCATTCTTGGAGGCGATGCAGTAGGTATGAGTACTGTGCAAGAGGTGATTGCAGCTGTACATATGGGTATGACAGTATTCGCTATGAGTGTAATTACAGATCTTGGCATTAGAGATGAAGAAAACACAATCACCCACGAAGAAGTGTTGCAGGCTGCAAAGGATGCTGAGCCAAAACTGACTCATATTTTTAAGGAACTCGTTGCAGGTATTTAATGAACGTATCTCGCCATATAATACTGTTTTTGTTGTTGCAAAATTCTCTTTGTGCTGTTGCACAGAGTGGGAAACCTGTTCCAATAGGGGGAGATGACACTAAAGTTAACAATCGAAATCAGACGAATAATACTAATCCTACACAAGCTGGAGGCCCCAAGGCAGATAGTATTCCATTTGAGCGCAGAGATGATGCTAAAGATGCTATCACAGTAGTTTTTAATTATCTAGACTCTACTAATAAGCGGACGATGGATAGCTCGGTGAATAATTTTGACACTTATTATCCTCTGCCATTTTCTTATCAAAACTTAGGAAATAATGGTGCTGCGGCATATTCACTTATTTTTAAGCCCAATGACAAGCCCGGCTGGGATCCTGGTTTCCACGCTTTTGATGCCTATCAATTTAAGCTAGAAGATACCAAGTTTTATAAAACTCGGCGACCATTTTCTACCATAGGCTATATGCTTGCTTCCGGTGCAGAGCAAATGATTAATGCAGGTCACACACAATCTCCAAAACCAAATTTAAATTTTGGGTTTGATTACAGACTTATAAGTGCGCCGGGTAGATTTGTTACTCAAAACAATACCCATAATTCTTCAAGGATTTTTGGTAATTATCAAGGTAAACGAAAAAGATATGCTGCTACTTTTATTTTTCTTGGTAATAATGTGAAGGCTGCACAAAACGGGGGCATTGTAAATGATTCTTCTCTTAGTGATCCTAATCAAAAAGCAAGATTTTCTGTTCCTGTAAATTTGGGTAATGCACAAGGGTTTCAACCTAATCCATTTGTAACAGCTGTAAACACTGGTAGTATCTTTAAACAATCTACATTGTTTCTTAGGCAATCTTATGATCTTGGTATCACCGATAGCGTTGAGGTAAATGATAGTACTAGGGAGTATTTATTTTACTCCAAGCTAAGAATTCAGCATACGCTAACCTTAGAAGGTAGGGATTATAGATACAACGATTTTACGGCAGATAGCACAGTTTACAAAGATTGGTACAATTTAGATTTAAATAACTCTGGTACAGATACAGTATTTGTAAGGGAAAAATGGAAGGTTTTTAGAAATGATTTTTCGCTTCTACAATTTCCTGATACAAAAAATAATGCACAATTCTTTTTAGCCGGCATCACATTAGAAAATATTGCAAGAAGAGATTCCGTAACTAGTAATACCTATTTCAACAGCTTTGCCCACGCAGAATACAGAAATAGAACAAGAGACAAAAAATGGAACTTGCAAGCTTCTGGCGTGCTCTACCTTACTGGATTTAATAAAGCGGATTACAATGCCTCAGCCTTCATTAGCAGATATGTAAGTCCAAAATTTGGCAACGTAGAAATTCATTTTTCTAACACGAGTAGAACACCATCTTTTATTTTTGATAATCGTTCTGCTTTTCAATTGGGCAACACGCTCGACCTAAAAAAGGAAAATATTTTACAATTTGGAGCAAAGGCAAATAGTAAATTTATTAACCTAAGTTTTGATAATTACTTTATCAATAACCTTAGTTATTTTACTAGTTATACTGATAAAGCACAGTATAATAAACCTATCAATCTGATTCAAGTAAGTGCATCGAAAAAGATAAGACTTACTAAGCGTATTAATTGGTATCCAGAAGCCGTAGTGCAACAAGTGGGAGCCGACGCACCTATAAAATTACCTTTGGTTTACACAAGAAATAGGGTAGCGTACGAAGGTGTATTTTTTAAGAATTTGAATTTGAGCGCAGGCTTAGATATTAGGTATTACACGCCGTATAAGGCTTATAATTATTCGCCTGTAAATGGACAGTTTACGGTACAGGATACCACTACGATTTCTAACCTGCCAGATGTAAATGCCTTTGTGCACTTTAGAATCAAAGGTTTTTCTGCATTCATCAGAGGAGAAAATTTGAACACCGTAAGTTTTAGAAATGGCTTTTCGTTCACCAATAATAATTTTGGTGCCCCTCATTATCCTACTCAAGGATTTACGATTAGATTCGGGATTAGATGGTGGTTCATTAACTAATGACGAATTACTTCTCAGTTATTGGTGATGAGTTATTAGTTTTTTAAAGTCAGATTCTCTTTCTTATTTTCTAATAGTCATTGATTTTAAAAACTTCAATCTCTTATTACTAATCCCTAAAATTTAAACCTTCTAAACCGTCTAAACTCCTAACCTTCTAAACTCACTCCACCACTCCAATCATCACCCCAAAATTTCCATCTAACTGCTCATAGTTTTCTGACGGACAATAAGACCTACTCACAAATCCATCAAAGTACATCGCAGTTTTACATCCTTTATCCTTAAAGTGTTTCGCAAAGTCATAGAAATTTACAGGATAAGTACTCATAGCAAAATATGTGTTGCCGTTTGGTAAAATCCCTACGCCATTTCTCACATTTACATTTGTACTTCCTTCGGTCAATAATTTATTGATAAAGCCATTCTGTATAAGCATCGGTCCGCTTTGAGTAGCGTAACGAATACTATTTTTATCTTGAAAATTCTTACCTTCTGCGGTCTCTATTTCTTGAATAGCGGGAGTGCCATCCTTACTAATATAAAAAACAGCCTTAGGCTTTAGGTAAAAGTTTCCTGCTCCAGTTTTTGTATTTAGTTTTCTTTTTGTAACGCCATTTTCTATAAATAAACCGAGTGGCGTTCTATCTTCCATGTACATACCTGCGTTGCAACCGTACACAAGGCTATCTCCTTTTTGATGTACAAATTGTTTTAGATTCTTCAATGAGTTAAGCTGCATATTTTTATCATCCTTCCAAAACATTTTTATTTTTGAAGCATCAGTTGCCTCAAAGCCAATGTAATCGTGGCTTGCATCAAAATGATCCGTAGTAGCTTTAATTTGTTTGGCTATTTCCTTTCCAGTTTCTTTGATTTGTTTTTTCTCTTGCGTCGTAAGTTGATCGCAGGAGAGAAGAAGAAATATTGTACAGAGGTAAAATATTGATTTCATATTGGAAGGATATAGAATAACTAATGAGTTACTTAAAAGTCAATAGTATTTTAGCCTTAAAATTTATTAACTAAATGCAAGAACTTTCTAAAGTATCTAATTTCACAATCCTATTTTACAAGAATTTATTTGTAAAATACTTCCCGTAATTTGTAATCTTTAATTCCTAATTGTCACTATCCCATCATTTCCTCAAACAACTTCTCATATACAACATTAGCATCGGCGAGTTCCTGCACAACAACTTTGTACGCTGCTTCTGTACTAGCAAATTTTGTAGG
>JBBRHK010000062.1:0-10458 GCA_038222815.1 Chitinophagales bacterium | reverse complement strand
AAGAGGCGATCAACAGCCAGTTAAATTTATCATTACAAAGCTTAGAACATTAGAAGATCTTGCAGCGAAACTAGGCAAAAGCTTAGAAACGGACTCTACTGGAAGTATGGCAGTAATAAAGGATAATCAATTCTTAGCTTCTCTAGGATTAGATACTAATACATTAATGACAGCAGTAATCCCCAATACCTACAATATTAAATGGACCAATACGCCAAAAGAAGTACTTACTCGCCTACAAGGTGAGGCTAATAAATTCTGGACAGAAAAAAGAAAGAAACAACTAGCCGAGCAAAATATTAATAGCAGGCAGGCATACATTATTGCCAGTATAGTAGAAGAAGAAACTAATCTAAAGAAAGACAAACCCTTAGTAGCAAGCGTATATCTGAATAGGCTTAGAAAAGGGATGAAGCTAGAAGCAGACCCTACTGTAAAATTCGCAATGAAAAATTTCGGGCTGAAGAGAATACTCTATACGCATCTTGATTACTCTTCACCGTATAATACATACAGAAATGTAGGCTTACCCCCAGGGCCTATATGTACACCAGCCATTAATACAATAGATGCTGTACTTCAAGCGCCTAATACAGATTATATTTTCTTTGTAGCAGACCCTTCACTTGATGGCAGTTCTAATTTTGCTGCCACCTATCCAGAACATCAAAAAAATGCAAAGGCATATCAAGATTCGCTTAATGATTATCTCCTAAGAAAAAAATTAAAAGAAAATCAACCTTGAGCAAACTCAGTAGAGCCATAATATCTACCGGTATTTTTAGGTATGTGAAAACAAAAACTGAAAAAACCAATTTCCCTGGAGGAAAAGGCTTTACGGTACATCAAGTTGTTGCGAATTTCAAGTTGAATACGAAGTGGCAAAATTTTTTAGAAAGAGCTGCGGCTATTTCTTACAATACCATAATGGCTTTACCACCTTCTCTATTATTTTTGTTTACAACTATTCCGTTACTTCCATTTATAAAAAAGAATAGTCTCAAGGCTCAATTTCACGAGCTCATTTACGATATTATTCCAGCCAAAGTACATAACAAAGACATCATAGATTTTATAGATAAATTGATAGATAATGCAAAGGTTGGTCTACTTTCTTTTGGTTTAATATTGACTTTATTTTTCGCTAGCAATGCAATTATGGGATTGATGCGATCCTTTGATAGAGGTTACAAGGGCTTCAAAGAAAGAAAAGGACTTGCAAAACGTGGAGTAGCTTTAAAAATTACACTTATTAACTTTGGACTCCTAGTCACCTATATTTTCCTACTTATATTTCAAGGAAGAGTATTAAATGCTTTGGTAGAGAATAAGACTTGGCGTTCTGTTATTTATTACTCTCGTTGGGGTTTAATTATACTGCTAGTTTATTTCAGCATAGCTGTTTTGTATCGGTACGGCCCTTCTATTCAAAAAAAGTGGAGTTTACTTTCACCTGGTGCTGTACTAGGTACATTGCTGAGTCTTTTTTCTAGTATTGGCTTCGCCATATTTGTAAATAATTTTGGCAAGTATAATGCCCTATACGGTGCCATTGGTACGTTAATGATGCTGATGGCGTTAATATTTATAAACTCTTTAGCTGTACTCATAGGTTTTGAGGTAAATGCATCTATCAATAGGCTTGAGGCAGAGCAAGAAGAGGCAACTTTACCAAAAACTTCTGACCAAGCTTCTTAAAATTCTGTATCTTTTCATTCTAACAAAAAACATAAATTAAATTATATGAAAAAGATAATGTTATCTCTAGTAGCTACAGCGGCCATCGCTTTAGGGAGTTTTGCGTTTATCACCGCAGATGTGTTACCACTAGGAAGCAGCTTACCAATGAGCGAAGTAAAAATGAAAAATATTGACGGCAAAGAAATCTCTCTGAAAGATGCAGCGAAGAGCAATGGCCTGTTGGTGATGTTTAGTTGTAATACTTGCCCCTACGTTATTAAAAATCAGACAAGAACTATTCAATCGGTAGAAATTGCTTCTGGTTTAAAGATTGGAACTATATTGCTGAATAGCAACGAAGGGCAACGTGGAGATGTAGATAGCTACGCGGCAATGAAAAAATATGCTAAAGAGCAGAAATATAATATGCCTTACACAATTGATGAAGGAAACCAGATTGCCGATGCCTTTGGTGCTACAAAAACTCCAGAAGTCTTCTTGTTTGATGGATCTATGAAATTAGTTTATCACGGTGCAATTGACGATAATCCAACTGTGGAGTCTGATGTAAAAAGAAACCACCTCGCAGAAGCAATGAAAGAATTAATTGCTGGAAAGCCAATCACAATTACAGACTCTAAGAGTGTAGGTTGCTCAATAAAGAGGGTAAAGAATTAAAAGCTAGAAAGAAATATAAAAACTGCATCTCAAAAAAGTTGCAGTTTTTTTTGCAAAATCTAACCGAGTTTTCATAAAAAAAGAGCCAACAAAATGTTGGCTCTTTTTAATATCCTTTATTTATTATTCTTACCCTAAGTAAGCCTTTAAAGCTCCGCTATATCTTGCTTTCTGTAAGCGCTTAATAGCTCTTTCTTTGATTTGACGAATTCTTTCTTTAGTTAAGTCATACTTCTGTCCAATCTGCTCAATGGTTACACCATTCTCACCATCAAGACCAAAATATGCATTCACAATTTCTGCTTCTCTTGGGCTAAGTGATTTTAATACTCTGCGTATTTCACTTTTTAATGAATCGTGCATTACATCTTCATCCGTTTCAGAACTACCTTTTAATAAATCTCCCATTGCCACATCTTCTGCTTCGTGCACGGGTGCATCTAGTGAAGTGTGTCTTGTATTACTTTGGAAGATATTATTAATTTCAGTCTCACTCATCTCAAGCAACTCTGCAAGCTCTTCTGTACTTGGCTCTCTCTCGTGTTCTTGCTCAAAAGCCATATAGGCTTTGTTTGCTTTGTTGTAAGTACCTATTTTATTTTGTGGTAAACGAACTAGTCTTCCTTGCTCAGCCAAAGCTTGCAAGATAGATTGACGAATCCACCATACTGCGTAAGAGATGAACTTAAAACCTTTGGTTTCATCAAAACGTTGCGCAGCTTTTATTAAGCCAAGATTTCCTTCGTTGATCAAATCACTCAAAGAAAGTCCTTGATGCTGGTATTGTTTTGCCACAGAAACCACAAAACGTAAGTTCGCTTGCACTAATTTATCAAGAGCGATTTGGTCGCCCATTTTAATTTTTTGTGCGAGAGTGGTTTCTTCTTCTGGTGTAATCATTGAGATTTTAGAGATCTCTTGTAGATATTTCTCAACAGCTTGTGAGTCTCTGTTGGTAATCTGGGTAGCGATTTTTAATTGCCTCATTTCGTGTTTTTATTCTTCTTCTATTTTCAATCTACTTAGTAACATAGATTGAGAATGAGTGATATAGATTGTGATACGTTCCAATATAACGCAAAAATAGTGTGCAAAGTTACATTTTTTTACCGTCAATTCATAATAAATTTACTATAGTGTGCTTATATTGTAGGCAAACGTGGAAATTTTGTCAATATTGTCTTCGTTTTGGCTATTAGTGACAAGAATTAATCTGTATATCAATAACTTAGCATTCTAAAACTTAAAGTAATTACCAATGTCTCCACGAATCGATTTACGCTCAGATACTGTAACCAAGCCTAGTGCAGGTATGATTGCTGCTATGAATGCCGCAAAAGTGGGCGATGACGTGTTTGAAGAAGACCCTTCGGTAAATGAACTAGAGGCTATGTGTGCAGGCCTTTTTGGAAAAGAAGCTGGCATTTTTTGCCCTACCGGTACAATGACCAATCAGATTGCGATAAAATTACATACGATTCCAGGTGATGAAATCATTTGCGAAAGAGAAAGTCACGTGTACATATACGAGGGCGGAGGTATAGCGTTCAATAGCGGATGTCAAGTAAGAACCGTCCAAGGGGAAAGAGGAAAAATCACAGCCCATGATGTATTAAAAAGCATCAATGCAGTAGACATTCATAAACCACCAACTACCCTAGTAAGCTTAGAAAATACTTGTAACCGAGGCGGAGGCGCTTGTTACGAATTAGATACACTACAAGAAATAAAGGCTGTCTGTAAAGAAAAAAACTTAGCCTTACACTTGGACGGTGCTAGAATTTTTAATGCTATAGTCGCCAAAGATTATTCTGCAAAAGAGATTGGCGATTGTTTTGATACCATTTCCATTTGCCTCAGTAAAGGACTTGGAACGCCACTAGGAAGCGTGCTTGTTGGAAGTAAAACGCAAATCACAAAAGCTAGACGGTATAGAAAAATGCTCGGTGGTGGAATGCGACAGGCAGGTTATATGGCGGCTTGCGGTATCTATGCACTCAATGAGCAAGTGGAGAGATTAGCAGAAGATCATCAGCACGCTAAACAAGTGGCAAGTGTGCTCATAGAAAAAAGTTTTGTTGGTCATATTTTCCCCGTAGAAACCAATATTATTATATTCGAAGTGATAGACTCTTATACAGCAGACGAATTAGTAGCACGCTTTGCAAATGACGACGTTCTTTGTTTTGCTATTTCTCCTACCTATATCCGTTTTGTTTTTCACATTGATGTTACAGCAGAAATGGTGCAGCACCTAATTACAGTAATCAACAGTATTTAATAAAAAGACTAAAATATGTTTCCTAAAATAAATCCTACTACTACCAATGCTTGGAAATCTCTTGAGCAGCATTTTCCTTTATTTGATTCTGTAAAAGTGAAAAATCTCTTTGAAACTGAGGAGAATAGATTTTCTGAATTTTCCTTAAAGTTTGAGGACATCCTTTTTGATTATAGTAAGAATATCATTACAGACAATACCAAAGAACTTCTCATAGAATTAGCCAATGAATGTGGACTAAAAGCCGCCATAGATGCAATGTATAGTGGCGAAAAAATAAACCAAACAGAAGGCAGAGCAGTGTTGCATACAGCGCTTAGAAATAGAACTAACACGCCAGTTTTATTTGAAGGAAAGGATGTGATGCCTGATATCAATAGGGTTTTAGAACAAATGAAAAACACCGCTGCTGCGATACACAATGGCGATTGGAAAGGTTACACCGGCAAGACAATAAAGTATATTGTAAACATTGGCATAGGTGGCAGCGACCTCGGCCCAGTAATGGTTACAGAGGCATTGAAACATTACAAAGTAAAAGGTATTACCAGTTATTTTGTAAGTAATATCGATGGTACTGACATTTTAGAAACGCTTGATAAAGTAAATGCAGAAGAAACTATTTTTCTCATAGCAAGTAAAACTTTTACTACTCAAGAAACAATGACTAATGCCAACACCGCAAGGGAATGGTTTTTAGGTTTTGCAAAAGAGGAAACCAATGTGGCTAAGCATTTTATTGCTTTAAGTACCAATACAGAGGCTGTAAAAAAGTTTGGAATAGATGAAGCCAATATGTTTGAATTTTGGGATTGGGTAGGCGGTAGATATAGCTTATGGAGTGCAATAGGAATGAGCATTGTGTTGAATATTGGCTACGATAATTTTGAAGAGCTTTTAAAAGGTGCACATTCTGCAGATAACCATTTTAGAACCGCAGCATTTGAAGAAAATATTCCAGTACTAATGGCTGTGATAGGCATCTGGTATAGAAATTTCTTTGGTATGACTACAGAAGCCATTCTTCCGTATGACCAATATATGCATCGCTTTGCCACCTACTTTCAGCAAGGAAATATGGAGAGTAATGGCAAGCATATAGATAGAAATGGCGAACAAGTATCCTACGAAACTGGACCAGTAATTTGGGGCGAACCCGGCACCAATGGTCAGCACGCTTTTTATCAACTCATACACCAAGGTACCTCTATCATTCCTTGCGACTTCATAGCGCCTGCTATCTCTCAACGACCTACAGGAGAGCATCATGAAATATTGTTAAGTAATTTCTTTGCCCAAACCGAAGCCTTGATGAATGGAACAGACAACGAAAATCCATACAGAGTTTTTGACGGCAACCGACCTACCAATTCATTCCTAATAAAAAAAATAACACCTTATACCCTCGGGCAAATGATTGCCTTTTATGAGCACAAAATATTTGTTCAAGGCGTCATTTGGAACATCTATTCTTTTGATCAATTTGGGGTAGAATTAGGGAAAGTTTTAGCGCAGAAAGTGTTGCCAGAGTTGAAAGATGACGCAGCAATAGTGAGTCACGATGGTAGTACGAATGGGTTGATAAATGCTTACAAAGCGATGAGGTAAAAAAAATTATTTACAGCGTAAATCAAAATGAAAAAATTTCATCGTTTGTTATTAGTTCTTATACTGATTGGAGACATCAGTTCTTGCCGGCCAAATAAAAACGAACAAGAAACTAAGCAGAGAGGTGTGCCAGAAAAATCTTACGAAAAATACAACAAGATAATATCAGACTCTACGAATACTTTAACTGGTGTTACAGAAAATATTGAAGCAGAATATACTATTTGGGGATGCGCCTGTCCAAATTGGATAGAAACAAAAAATAATAGTGATAATGATTCGACAAAAAATTATTTGAAACTTCATTTCTATATTGAACCGGCAAAGCCATCTATAAGTATTCCAACTTATTTTGAGCCTTACAGACACAAAGTAAAACTTACAGGTCAATTTTATGAAAAAGATGATTATCCAAAAGGAACTGTGTTAGGAGAAGAGGAGTTACCTAAAGCTAGAGTCTTTCGGTATACAGATATTGAAGTTGTTAATAATCCGGAATATAGACCAGATAGCAAGATAGAAACCCTAACATTAATATATAACGCAATTTCTTGTAGTTGTGCTCAATGGAGTGAATGGAATTCAATAAAAGATTCGGAGAATAATCAGCGCTATTGGTTAGAAGCAGACAATAAAAATCTAATAGATGCTGACAGCCTCTTTAATGGAGAAAACTTACCTGTTATAATAAAAGTAACGGGGCAAATAGTAAGTAAAAACGGATTTCCTAAGATAGACCTAACAAAAGTTGGGTTAGAAGAAGCTGGTTACGTTTTTAAATATTCAAAAATTGTTGTGCTAAAAAAAGGTTTGAAGAAAACTAATCCATAACCTCTATTAGAATAATTTAAAATAGAGGACTTGAGTGATTTTAAAGCAGAAACAAATCACTTAATATTTAAATAGCTTGTAGATATTGCTGGTTTAGTACAATAACTGCCCTTGCAATTGGGTTTCCCCAACAATTCTAGTTTTAAAAGCTTTAGTTCCAAACAAAGCTTTTATATCTAGGTATTTTAATGCTTCGGTGGATTGCTTAGTGAAGCCTACAGGTTGTAATTCTATCTTCCAAAGATTATTATTTTGCTTAGGTCGAAGGGACAACTCTTTATCATTACTCTGCAATTTCCCGACAAGAACCCCTTCTTTTTCTACCTTGCTAGCTGTACCCTTGTAAATGAGGCCCTGCGGTGTAACGGCAGTAATTTCAGTTGGTACATCTTCCCCTTTATATTCAATAAATACTTCTCTTGTTATTATAAAATTACTTACTGCATTTCCGTTCTCATCTACCATTTGGGCTCCTGGTGAGGTAACCGTAAAAAAAGCCCGAGCAATAAGAGCTGATTCTGAAGAAAGATCAGTAGTAGATTCAGTATTCTTTTCTGCCATTGCAATCTTCTTTTGCTGGCAGCAGCTAAACAGAGAAATGAACATTAAAGAAAGAAGGAGCGTGTATTTCATAAATGAGTAAAAATGATAAATGCCACCTCAAGGTAGCATTTATATATTTAAAAAATTATTGGTTGATTTACCACTTATCCGCTGGTACATCTGCAAGGTTATCTCCGCTAGATGCATCTGGCTTAGCTTCGTCTTGCTCCGTTGTAAGTGTCGCTTCAGGTTCAGCAGCCATTGTTACAACTGGAGTTTCTTCTTCTGTTGATGCATTTTCCGTAGTTGGAGCATTATACGAATTATTGTATCCTTCTTCATCATCTTCGTGGCTAAATGCATCGAAGTCAAAATCTGGCATAAGCTCTGTCTTCACGTGGTCTACTGCTTCGTTAAGACCTTTCACAAATTTATTAAAGTCTTCCTTGTACAAGAAAATCTTCGTTCTGTCATAACCTTCGCTGTCAAATTTCTTACGGCTTTCTGTTATCGTTAAGAAGAAGTCATTACCTCTCGTTTCTCTTACATCAAAGAAATAAGTGCGTCTTTTACCCGCCTTTACTCTTTTACTGTAAACACTTTCCATTTTCTTGTCGTTGTTCTCGTATGCCACTTTTCTACTGTTTTTGTTTAAAAAATTGATTGGTTTGTTAAGTGACAAAGATAAAGTTGTTTTTGAATTGACAAAATCGAAGATTTTGGATAATCAAATTGCAACAAATATGATGATAAAATCGAGCTGCTGCTTATAAGTATGCAACAACTGAAAGCTTCAATTGCTGCCCAAATCCTTCCCTTATAATTCTCATCAATGTAGAAAGTCTAATATCACTTGCATCATTTTCAATCCTAGAAATGTAATTTTTTGTAGTACCACATTTCTCGGCAAGTTTCTCTTGTGTCATTTTATGTTCATGTCGCATTTCTTGAAGCATTACCCCTAGCTTAAAAGTCTCGTAACCTTCTTCAAAATTTTCCCGCTTTTTCGTACCACGCTTTCCTTGATGCTGGTCTATAAAGTCCTCTAAATCTACTAATTTATTATTATTTGCTTTCATAGTATTGTCTCTTTAATTGTATTGCTTTTTCAATTACATTCTTCGGCGTTTTTTGTGTTTTCTTTTGAAAACCATTTAGCAAAATCACTAGTTTCCCTTCATCAAAAAAACAAAAAACTCTAAATATATTGCTGCCAGAACTTACTCTAATTTCATACAGTCCATCAGTGCCCTCAAAATGTTTTAAATAATTCGCAGATACTATAGGCATATCTCTTACTAACCTTATCGTCCACAAGATTTTATTTTGAACCTTTATGCTTTGTAAGTTATAAAAGTCTCAAAAATCATTTCCGTAGACTTTTAGACTTCTAACGTTTCCTTTAAAATCTTCCACAAGGCAAAGTTACCTAAATAGGTAATACACTCAAAGCATTTTTACAAAAGAGGAGATAATAGTGATTTGTTTCTAATTCACCCCCACCTCATCTTGCTTCAACTGCTTCCTATACATTTCCGCAAAAATTCCATCCTTAGCAATGAGTTCTTCCTGTGTGCCTTGCTCTACAACTGCACCATCATCTAGCACCACAATCTTATCGAATCGAAAGGAAGAAAAAATGCGATGGGTGATGATTAATGCTGATCTATCATGGAGATAGGTATTCAGATTGCCTACAATCAGTTTCTCTGTGTGTACGTCTACCGCACTAAGACAATCATCTAAAATGAGTAAACCAGGGTTTTTGAGTAAGGCTCTAGCGATAGAAATTCTTTGTTTTTGTCCGCCGCTTAGGGTAACACCTCTCTCCCCTACCAAAGTTTCAAATCCTTTATCAAAAGACATTATCTCCTTATAAATGCCTGCTTGCTTTGTAGCGGCTTCTACCGCATCTTGACTCGCCGCTGCATCTCCGAATCTTATATTATTGGAGATAGAATCGCTAAAAAGGAATATATCTTGAGGTACATAGCTCACTTGGTTTCTGTATTGAGGTAAGTTTAAATCAGGCAATAAAACTCCTTCTGCTTTCAATGCACCGCTACTTACATCATACATTCTGAGTATCAATTGTGCTATGGTCGTTTTACCAGAACCCGTCTTACCTATTACTGCAATTTTTTCTCCAGCTTTTATGTCAAGATTCAAACCTTTAATAGCGTGAATACCTGTATCAGGATAATAAAAATCTACGTTTTCAAAGTTGATATTTCCTTTAAAATCTATATCCTTAGCAGTTTCTAGAACTTCTATTTTTGATTTTTGCAGAAGAAATTCGTTGATTCTTTCTTGTGAGGTTGCTGCTCGTTGAGTCATACTAGCAGTCCAGCCGATGGCACTTACAGGAAACGTAAGCATCTGTATGTACAGCACAAATTCTGCAATCTTACCTATGGAAGCACCGGGTACAGCATTTAGCACATCTAGCCCGCCAACTAAAATTGTGATGATGGTACTCAACCCTATCATCAATCCCATACTCGGAAAATAAATAGCCTCTGTTTTTGCAAGGCTCAATGCGCTGTCTCTATAATCTTCACTTTTCTTTTGAAAATATTTAAACATATTTTGCTCTTGTACAAATGCTTTTATTACTCTGATCCCAGAATAACTCTCTTGTGCACCTGTAGTAAGATCACTGAGTAAAGACTGTATCCGCTCACTTTTTTTATGAATAATTGTATTTACCAGATAAATTGTAATGGCCAGAATAGGCAACGGACATAGAGCCACAATAGTAAGCTTCACGTCACTTTTCAGCATAAAATAAATACTCAGACAAATAATAGCTGCAAGGTTGATGAAGTACATAATTG